>JAIXSF010000192.1 GCA_027484835.1 Rhizobiaceae bacterium
GCCGGCACCTTTCCAATCAGGGGGATCTCCAGATAGCGGAAGTGCGAGGTAAGGAACGGGAATCCGAGAAGCCAGGCGCCGATCCCCGTTACAGCGGCGATCAGGATCCCTGCCCCCATCCAGCGCAGCGGCAGAATGCGGATACGGTCCTCTGCCCAGCGGGTACCGCCCGCCAGGTACTGAAGAAGAAAGGCGATGGACAGAGTAAGGCCGGCCGAGAATCCGCCGCCCGGCATGTCATGTCCGCGCATGAACAGGTAGACCGCAAAGGTGATGACGACCGGGAAGAGCCACTGCATCAGGACAGACGGCACGAGCAGATAGTCGCGCATCATATCTCCCGGCGAGCGTTCCGGCTGGTCGGCATCGAAGCGGTTCTGGGTGAGCTGCTGTTCGGGGAGCTCCATGCTGTCTTCGGCAGGCCGGAAGCGGCGCAGCAGGCCGTAGACCGTCAAACCAACGATCCCGAGGACGGCGATCTCGCCGAAGGTATCGAAGGCGCGGAAATCGACGAGGATCACGTTGACTACGTTGCGACCTCCACCTTCGGTATAGGCGTTTTCCAGGAAGTAGCTCGCGATGGCGTCCGGCACCGGCATGGTCATCACGGTGAAGGCGACGACCGACATGCCGACGCCACAGGCAATCGCAAGTGCCAGATCTCGGAAGCGACGGAAGCGGCTGCGCAAGGTCATCACCTCGACCAAGTCGGGGCTTCGCTTGGGAAGCCAGCGCAGGCCGAGCAGGATGAGCACCGTTGTCACGATCTCGACCAGCAACTGGGTAATGGCCAGATCGGGTGCCGAGAGCCAGACGAAGGTCATGCAGACGATGAGGCCAACGCCACCCAGCATGATGAGTGCGGCCAGGCGATGATACTTGGCGGAGACGGCAGCGCCGATCGCAAGCGCCATGCCGACCAGCCACAGGAGGCCGAAGGCAGGGTCAACAGCCGAGAAGACGATCGGTCTTCGCTCGAAACCCGAGAGATAGAGCGGCAGAGCGGCGGCGATGAAGCCCGTGACGACGATCCATCTGAGCTGCGGTTGCAGATTGCGCGTGCCGAGCCGGCTTTCCGCCAGACGTGCCCAGCGCCAGGAGACCGTGACCAGAACGCGCTCGAACAGTCGCTGGCCGCGAAAGCGGCGCAGGTAGGGCGGGCCATCCTCGCAGCGGGAGAGGTAGTCTCGCATCAGCATGTAGAGCACGAACCCACCAATCAGCGCGATGATGCTCATCAGCAGCGGGACATTGAACCCGTGCCAGATGCTCAGGCTGTATTCCGGCGTACGGTCGCCGAGGACACTTTCGACGGCAGTTTGCAGGAAAGGCCCGATCGAGATTGCCGGCACGATGCCCACCACAAGGCAGACGACCACGAGGACTTCGATCGGTACCCGCATCCAGCGCGGCGGCTCATGTGGGTTTTCCTTCGGCAGCCCGACCGGCGGCGGGCCGAAGAAGACCGTGTGAATGAAGCGCAGCGAGTAGACGACACTGAAGATGCCGGCGAGCGTTGCCACGTAGGGCAGGATCACGTCGAGGAAAGAATCCGCATGGGTTTCGACCGCCTCCGCGAAGAACATCTCTTTCGAAAGAAAGCCGTTGAGCAAGGGGACACCCGCCATGGCGGCACTTGCGACCATGGCAAGCGTTGCCGTTGCCGGCAGGAAGCGGTGGAGACCGCTCAGCCGTTGCATGTCGCGCGTGCCGGTCTCATGATCGATGATGCCAGCCGCCATAAAAAGTGACGCTTTGAAGGTGGCGTGGTTCAGCATGTGGAAGATGGCCGCCACCGTCGACAGCGGGCTGCCGAGGCTGAGAAGCGTCACGATCAGGCCAAGATGGCTGATCGTGGAATAGGCGAGCAGCCCTTTGAGGTCGCGCTGGAACATCGCGAGGAAGGCGCCGAGCAACAGCGTCGAGATGCCCGCAAGGCCGACCAGGATAAACCACTCGTAAGTACCCGACAGGACCGGCCAGAAGCGCACAAGCAGGAAGACACCGGCCTTCACCATCGTCGCCGAATGCAGGAAGGCCGAGACCGGTGTGGGCGCAGCCATGGCGTTTGGCAGCCAGAAATGGAACGGGAACTGCGCGCTTTTCGTCAGCGCACCAAGCAGGATGAACATGAGGGTCGGGAGATAAAGCGGATGCTCGCGGATGATCTGGCCGGAGGCGAGAATCTTGTCGAGGTCGTAACTGCCGACGATCTTGCCGAGCAACAGCATGCCGATCAGCAGGCAGAACCCACCTATACCGGTGATCGTCAGCGCCATGCGCGCGCCGTCGCGGGCTGCGGCGCTGGTGTGCCAGTAGCTGATCAACAGGAACGAGAAAATGCTGGTCAGTTCCCAGAAGATCGACAGCAGGATGACGTTGCCGGAGACAATGATGCCGAGCATTGCGCCCATGAAGGCGAGCAGGAACGAGAAAAAGCGCGGGATGGGGTCGTCCTTGCCCATGTAATAGCGGGCATACAGGATCACGAGCAGGCCAATCGACGTGACCAGCATGGCGAAGATCCAGGCGAAACCATCGAGCCGAAGGGAGAAATCCAGTCCGAACTGCGGCAACCACTCTGCGGTGAAGCGCAGGACGCCATTGTGCCTGACGAAGGGATAGGCCGATGCGGTCAGCACCAGAGTCACCAGCGTTGTCGCCCCGGCAACGAAGACCGGGAGATCGCGTGACGTCGTCTTCAAAATGAAGGCAGAGGCGAGGCTTCCCAGGAAAGGGAGAACAAGCAGCAGCAATAACAGGCCAGAGGCGTCCAGCGTTATCCCAAATCCAGCTCCTCTCAATGAACGTAGCCGCGGACTATGCCCGGGCTGGAAATACAAAAATTATACCCTAAATGGGCGATATCACCCTATGTAGGCAACTTCAGGCATGGATCAACCCAAAACAGACCCAGTTTTTTCGCCCGCCTTGTGTCGTGCCGCACGCGGTTATCTCGGTTGGACCCAGGAAGATCTGGCGACCCATTCACTTGTCTCCCGCAGCACGATCCGCGACTTCGAAGGCCAGCGTCACGGCATGCACCGCTCGACGGAAGCCCAATTGCGGCTCGCTTTCGAAAAAGCCGGCCTGCGTTTCACCAATTCAGATGGTTGCCCCGGCCTTTGCTACTGTTCATCCGCCACGGCGTGAGCCGAGGCGGGCCCGACAGTCCGGGCCCGCCTCAATGCCTCATGCGGCCTGCTGTTCCGGCAGATTGCCTGCCAGTCGGATCTTCCGTCGTGTCCGCCAGTCGCCGAGGAAAAGCAGGATCGGCGCTGCGATGAAGACCGACGAAGATGCCGCGATGAAGATGCCGAAGACCATCGGCACTGCGAAACTCTCTACCGCACTGCCACCCCAGATCGCCATCGGGACCATCGCGAGGAAGGCCGTGGCCGAGGTGTAGAGGCTTCGGGCGAGCGTTTCGTTGATCGACAGGTTGATCAGATCGCGGAAGGGCATCGCCTTGTAAAGGCGCATGTTTTCACGCATTCGGTCATAGACGACGACCTTGTCGTTGACGGAATAGCCCACCAGGGTGAGCAGTGCGGCAATCGCCGTCAGGTTGAAATCAAGTCCAGTCAGCGCAAAGAAGCCGATCGTTTTCGTCACGTCGAGGATCAGCGTGGCGATCGCCCCGACCGCGAATGGCCAATCGAAGCGGACCCAGATGTAGATGAGCATGGCGAGCGATGCGAGGATGACGGAGGTCAGACCTGCCGTTGCCAATTCACCGCTGACCTTGGGACCGACCACTTCCGTGCGTTCGATCTTGGCGGAGGGGTCGATTGTCTGGATCGTTTCGCGAACCTTCGAGACCGCATCGGTCTGCGCCTGCTCGCCGCCTGGCTGACGCTCGAGACGCAGCATGACGTGATTGCTGTCGCCGAACTCCTGAAGGGCGACTTCCCCGAGGTTCAGGCCTTCCAGGCCGGAACGCAGACCTGCCAGGTCTGCAGGACCGGTCGTCGAGAGTTCGAGCTGGATGCCGCCCTTGAAATCGACGCCGTAGTTGAGCCCGGGAGTGATGAAGAGGATGATCGACGAGATCGACAGGAAGGCCGAGACGGCAATACCGAAAAGGCGGGCCTTCATGAAGTCGATCTTCGTGCCGTCCTTGATCAGCTTGAAGGGCAGGAGCGGCTTGATCGTGATCGTCTTCAGCTTGTAACGGCGGGCGATGGCGACCATCGCGACACGCACGACCGAAACGGCCGTGAACATGGAAATGGCAATGCCGAGGCCCATGGTGACGGCAAAGCCGCGCACGGGGCCGGAGCCGAACCAGAAGAGCAGTACCGTTGCAATTAGGGCCGTGACGTTGCTGTCGATAATGGTGGAATACGCCTTGGCGAAACCGTGGTCGATGGCGGCAAACGCCCCTCGTCCCTTGCCCACCTCCTCGCGAATGCGCTCGTTGATCAGGACATTGGCGTCAACCGCCAGGCCGATGCCAAGGACGATACCGGCGATACCCGGCAAAGTCAGGGTTGCCCCGAGTATGGTCAGACCCGCAAAGGTCAGGACAACGTTCAGCGTCAGGGCCAGCACGGCGAGAAGGCCCCAGCTGCCGTAGAGGGCGAGGATGAAGGCGACGACGAGACCGAAGCCCGCGAGACCCGAGACGATACCCATTTTGATGGCGTCGCCGCCGAGATCGGCACCGACGGTCCGCTCCTCGATGACGGTGAGCTTCGCCGGCAGTGCGCCGGCCCTGAGCAAAGCCGAGAGAGTGTTGGCCTCGTCGACCGAAAAGTCTCCGGATATCTGCCCGGCACCACCGGTGATCGGTTCCCGGATCACAGGCGCGCTCAGCACCTTGTCGTCGAGCACGATCGCAAAAGGACGCCCGACATTGTCGCGGGTTATCTGAGCAAAACGGTCCGCACCCGCTCCATCGAAGCGGAAAGAAACGACGGGCTGGCCGCCCTGCTGATCGAACTGCACGCGAGCATCGACCAGTCGGTCACCGGCGAGCAGGACATTCGCCTGCACCGGATAGGTGCGCCCCTTGTCGTCCTCCAGCGTCTTGACGCCCGGCGCTCCGGTTTCGCCCAGGAGGTGGAAGCTCATCTTCGCCGTGGTGCCGAGAAGGGCCCTCAAGCGTGAGGGATCCTGCTCGCCCGGCAGCTGGACGAGAACGCGGTCGGCCCCGACGCGCTGGATGGTGGGTTCTGCGACACCAACCTGGTCGACACGCTGGCGGATGACTTCGAGGCTCTGCTCGACGGCATGGCTCATCCGGGCGGCGATACCCTGTTCGGTGGGCGCCATTCGCAGCGTATCGGCGCCCGATGTGGTGACGGCGAGTTCGGGGGCGCCTGCGCCTGCAAGGGTGACGGCAGGGTTGTTGAGAACCGAAAGCGACTCGGTTGCGGCGGACATTTGTGCGGGATCGGCGAGCACGATCGAGACGGCATCGCCATCACGACGGACACTGCGGGTCTGGACACGCGCTTCCAGCAGGGTCGAGCGGGCCTCCTGGGAGAGGCTCTGCAGCCATTCGTCCACCAAAGCGGGGCGATCCACTTCGAGCACGAGATGGGACCCACCGCGCAGGTCCAGCCCCAGGGATACACGTTCGTGTGGAAGCCACGAGGGGAGACGGGACAGGGTGGAATCGGGCAACACGTTCGGCAAAGCGACGAGCAGACCGAGCACGATGACGAGCAGATAGCCCATCACCTTCGCGAGGGAGTTCTTCATTCAAAAAATCCAGCATGTCGTGACCGCAGCCATGAAGGGCCGTGGCACAAACGGGTCGAGCCATCGAAGCGATGGCGGCGAAACGATCAGGCGGTTTGCTGGATAGCTGGCGGTGCGCGCGACCAGTATGGCAGCGGCGCGTGGGGGAGAGGACGATCTGCGGAAACACGCGATGTGACGTGGCCGTGACGGCAGATCCACAAGGTGTGGATGTCGGGCGCCAGGCAGGCGTCACCGCCTGCTACCGGCCTCAGCTTCGGTCGCGTCGATTGCTCTGAAGACGCAAGAAATCGGGTCTCGCCATGGCCACCGGCCGTCGCCTGTCCGGGATCGGATCGCGACATGGCGCCATTGGGGAAAAGTCCGGGATGGGAACGCCCTGAGACATCGCCACCGAACAACAGGAGCAGCGACGCGAACAGACTTGCTATGACGGCCGAGAGGTGTGTGCGCTGCCGAGACGGCGTGTCAGACCTCAGGTCTTGATCTTCCATGGACATCCTTCCAAGAGGACTTGTCGCATATCTCGAGCTGCTTTTCCACCCGCCAAGGCGTTTTTGGTCGGAAGACAGCCGCCGTTGACCGCGTTTTTCGCATGTTAAGGCCTGCCGGAGAATGGACGATTTTCCGCCTGAAGTTGCGGTGCGGAAGCACTGTCTGTCTCGAAATCCGGAGGCGGCAACGCCTTATCCACCGCTGTCTAGGGCCGTTAGACGAAGGTCGATCTCACCAGTTTCACTGCTCGATGGTAGAAAGTCATTGTCAGACATCGTCGGACAAATGGGGGGAGGTCTTCCATTTCGGCCGCTCTTGGAGCGGGAAAGTCCAGGGCAGAGCAATCTGCATTTGTCCAGGAGAGATATTTCACTCGCGGATGATCTGATCAGTCGAGGACTGCAAGGGTTGTTACGCGCCGCCAGCATTCACGGAGGAGGGAATAATGGCAACTACGGAAATGAACGTCGGGGATCGCTCGCGCCCCATGACGGCGGAGGAGCGAAAGGTCATCATCGCTTCGTCTGCCGGTACCATCTTCGAATGGTACGATTTCTATCTCTACGGCTCGCTCGCGGCGATCATCGGCGCGCAGTTCTTTACCGCTTTCCCGGAAGCCACACGTAACGTCTTCGCACTTCTCGCCTTTGCTGCGGGCTTCATCGTGCGTCCCTTCGGCGCGCTCGTCTTCGGCGCGCTCGGCGACCTTATCGGCCGCAAGTACACCTTCCTCATGACCATTCTGATCATGGGCTTCTCGACCTTCCTGGTCGGTCTTCTTCCCACCTACAACAGCTGGGGTGCTGCAGCGCCGATCATCCTGATCATCCTGCGCATGGCA
>JAIXSF010000371.1 GCA_027484835.1 Rhizobiaceae bacterium
ACGAAAGCGAATACTTCAACAAAGACTGGGACCATGCCGCTCGCCGCGTCATGTCGCCCCCCTTCCGCAACAAGCAGCATCAGGACAGTCTCTGGGCCGGCCTGCAGTCGGGCTCGCTCTCGGTCGTCGCCACCGACCACTGCGCCTTTACCAGCGAACAGAAGCGCTTCGGCGTCGGCAACTTCGCTAAGATCCCGAACGGCACCGGCGGGCTTGAAGACCGCATGCCGATGCTCTGGACCTATGGGGTCGCGACCGGCCGCCTGACGATGAACGAATTCGTTGCGGTCACCTCGACCAACATCGCCAAGATCCTCAACATCTACCCGAAGAAGGGCGCCGTGCTCGTCGGCGCCGATGCCGACCTCGTGGTCTGGGACCCCAAGCGCTCCAAGACCATCTCCGCCAAGACCCAGCAGTCCTCGATCGACTACAATGTCTTCGAGGGCAAGGAAGTCACCGGTCTGCCGCGGTACACGCTCACCCGCGGATACGTAGCGATCGAAGAAAGCGCGGTGAAGACCCGCGAGGGTCACGGCAAGTTCGTCAAGCGCGAGCCCTTCCCCGCCGTCTCCAAGGCGCTGTCGACCTGGAAGGAACTGGTCGCCCCGCGCAAGGTGGAACGCACCGGCATTCCGGCGACGGGGGTGTGAGTCTGTCATGATGTTGGCGGCTGGCCTTCCCCTCCTCTGCCCTCCTTCGATTGCATCGAAGCGCGGGCCTCTCCCCCTCAAGGGGGGAGATCGGAGACGGCTGGCGCTCCGCCACACCTCCCCCTTGAGGGGGGAGGTCGCCGCAACGCGGCGGGTGGGGGTGACCCCGGCGACGAGTTCGACGTCACAGCAATATACTAGCGCTTTACACTTCACCCCACCCCGGAGCTTCGCTCCGACCCTCCCCCTCAAGGGGAGGGTGAGGCGTCAGCACCTGCCCCAAACGATCTCACCCCTTGAGGGGGAGATGCCCGGCAGGGCAGAGGGGGGAAATCCAAGCTCCGACGTTAGCGGCACCAGCAAACCAGCGCGCTCCACGCCCCCTCATCCGGCGCTGCATGCCACCTTCTCCCCGCTGGGTAAAAGAGGTCACTCAAACCTCAACCAGCCCATCGAGCTCCGGCAGCAGGACAACGCTCTCCTGCTCGTTCGGATCTGTCCGCGCGATGATCGCCGTGCAGGGCGCGTTCGACAGGTTCGCCGGCAGATGCGGCACGCCGGCCGGAATGTAGAACAGCTCGCCAGCGTGAACCACGACATGGTTTTCCAGCCGGTCGCCATACCAGGTATGCGCCTGGCCGGAGAGCATGTAGATCGCCGTCTCGTGGCTCTCGTGCAGATGCGCCTTGGCCCGCGCACCGGGCGGCATGGTCAGCACATGCATGCAGATACCCTTGGCGCCCACAGTCTCGGCGGCGATCCCTTCGAAATAACTCAGCCCCTGCTTGCCCTCATAGGTGTGGCCGGGCTTCACGATCCGGCAGGTGGGCTTTGCTGATGCGTCCATTGTCCCGTCCTCTTCTCACCGGCGGCAGGCCCGCCTCTCCCGGCCCGCTGCTCCCGAGCGGCCGCATGTCAAAAGAATGCAAGAGGCAGACTGCCTTTGCAACAAACCCGATTGGTCCTAGCGCATGAATGCACCTTACTCCGTCGTCTCGGCCAGGAACCTGAGCCTCACCTTCGAGACCAATGACGGCCCCGTCCACGCCCTGTCGAATGTCGATCTCGAGGTGAAGAAGGGCGATTTCGTCTCCTTCATCGGACCCTCCGGCTGCGGCAAGACCACCTTCCTGCGCGTCATTGCCGACCTTGAAAAGCACACCGCCGGCGAGATCACCGTCAACGGCATGACACCGGAAGAGGCCCGCAAGGCGCGCTCCTACGGCTATGTCTTCCAGGCCGCCGCGCTCTATCCCTGGCGCACGATCGAAAACAACATCGCGCTCCCGCTCGAAATCATGGGTTACAGTGCGGCCGAAAAGAAGAAGCGCATCGAACAGACGCTGGAGCTGGTCAACCTTTCGGGCTTTGCCAAGAAATATCCCTGGCAGCTGTCGGGCGGCATGCAGCAACGCGCCTCTATCGCCCGCGCGCTTGCCTTCGACGCAGACCTTCTGCTGATGGACGAACCCTTCGGCGCGCTGGATGAAATCGTCCGCGACCACCTGAATTCGGAGCTTCTGAAGCTCTGGGATCGCACCAACAAGACGATCTGCTTCGTCACCCACTCGATCCCGGAGGCCGTCTACCTCTCCACCAAGATCGTCGTCATGAGCCCTAGGCCCGGCCGCGTGACCGACATCATCGAATCGACGCTCCCCAAGGAACGCCCGCTCGACATCCGCGAGACGCCGGAGTTTCTGGAGATCGCGCATCGGGTGCGCGAGGGTCTGAAGGCGGGGCATAGCTATGAGGAATAGTCTTGTGATTGAGGGGAACACCCCATGAACCCCACCTTCCTCCTCTGGCTCGGTGCCGCCATGGCGACCTTCCTTGGTGCTGCCACCGTCTCCCGCGCCTATGTCGACAACGGCAAGCTCTGGGTACTCTTGGCCTCACTCGCGCTCTACTGCCTCGGCAATCTGATGATGGTGAAGCTGATGCGTGAGGGCGGCTTGGGGCTGGCCATTTCCGCATCGGCCATCGCCCAACTGGTCCTCATCAACGTCATTGCCTTCTTCCTCTTCGGCGAACGCCTGAGCGCCGTTCAGACGGCGGGCGTCGCACTCGGTGTCGTCTCCATGGCCCTCATGCTCTATCCCGCAAAAGGAGGTGCCTGATGAAGGCCGCCCCCTCTCCCTTCCGTGACCGCGTCCTGCCGGTCCTGACGGTCCTGTTGGCGATCCTCGTCATCTGGCATGTCTTCGTGGTCTATCTGAATGCGCCCTTCGTCCGCGATCAGGCCGCCCGCGCCAATGAAGAGATCACCTTCTCCCAGGTCGTCGAGCGGACCTTCGCCCAGGAACGCCCAATCCTGCCGGCCCCGCACCAGATCGTCGCCGAGCTCTGGGACACCGTGTTCAACAAGGCCGTCACCTCCAAGCGCAGCCTTATCTACCATGCCTGGATCACGCTCTCGGCGACGCTGGCCGGCTTTGCCATGGGCACCGTGCTCGGCATCGTGCTCGCCATCGCCATCGTTCATAACAGGGCCATGGACAAGTCGCTGATGCCCTGGGTGATCGCCTCCCAGACGATCCCGATCCTTGCGATTGCGCCGATGATCATCGTCGTGCTGAATTCCATCGGCATCTCCGGATTGATGCCCAAGGCCCTGATATCGACCTATCTTTCCTTCTTCCCGATCGTCGTCGGCATGGTGAAGGGCCTGCGCAGCCCCGATATCCTGCTGCTTGACCTGATGCATACCTATAATGCCAGCCCCTCCCAGACCTTCTGGAAGCTGCGCTGGCCGGCCTCGATGCCTTATCTCTTCACCTCGTTGAAGGTGGCGATCGCGATCTCGCTCGTCGGTGCGATCGTCGGTGAATTGCCGACAGGCGCCGTCGCCGGTCTCGGCGCCCGCCTGCTCTCGGGCTCCTACTATGGCCAGACCATCCAGATCTGGGCCGCCCTCTTCATGGCGGCGGGGCTGGCTGCCCTCCTAGTATCAATCGTCGGCATGGCCCATACACGGGTTCTCGCACGCATGGGGGTCAAGCCATGAACGGTTACCTCGTCTTCGCCTTTGTCTTCTGGCTTGGTGCCTGGGGTCTGAACCAGTGGCTGGTGGCCCAGCGTCCCAAGGATCCGTCCATACGCCGCGCGATCGGCCTCGCCGTCCCCCTGATCTTCGGCATCACCCTGCTCGTCATCTGGGAATGCATGGTGCGTGGCTTCGAGATCCCCTCGATCCTGCTGCCGGCACCCTCGATGATCTGGGCGCGCATCCTCACTTCCACCCATATCCTCTGGGCGGACTTCCAACAGACCTTCCTGAAGTCTGTGATCACGGGTTACGTCGCCGGCTGCGGCCTCGGCTTCCTCGTCGCGATCCTGATCGATCGCTCGCCCTTCCTGCAAAAGGGCCTGCTGCCGATCGGCAATTTCGTCTCGGCCCTTCCGGTCGTCGGCATTGCGCCAATCATGGTCATGTGGTTCGGTTTCGACTGGCAGTCCAAGGTTGCCGTGGTCGTCATCATGACCTTCTTCCCGATGCTGGTGAACACCGTGCAGGGCCTGGCGGCCGCCAGCCATATGGAACGCGACCTGATGCACACCTATGCCGCCTCCTGGTGGCAGACGCTGGTGCGCTTGCGGCTTCCCGCCGCCTGGCCTTTCATCTTCAATGCGCTGAAGATCAATTCCACCCTCGCGCTGATCGGCGCGATCGTGGCAGAGTTCTTCGGCACCCCGATTGTCGGCATGGGCTTCCGTATCTCGACCGAGGTCGGACGCTCGAATGTCGACATGGTCTGGGCCGAGATTGCGGTCGCCGCACTCGC
>JAIXSF010000166.1 GCA_027484835.1 Rhizobiaceae bacterium
GTCGGCGTCACCTACTTGGCTCTGCGCGGCACGTCGATCAGCATGACCGATGCTACTCGCACGCTCGAAATCGCAAGCTATGCGATGATCGTGGCCTTTGGCATCTGGCTCCTGGTGCGCAAGCTGAAGGCATCCTTCGCTACCTCCGTGCAGACCGCGGGCACCGGTGCGCTGTTCGGCACCCCGGAAACACCCACCACCGGCAGCGTCACCGCCTCGCTCTTTGCCGAACCGGCGACAACGGCGACGCCCCGCGAAACGGGTGGCTCCCGTTTCCGCGCCATGGCAGTCGCCCATGACCATGATGCACTGGCCCCCGGCTCCGTCTGCCATGAATGCGGGATCGCCCATGTGCCGGATCCAAGCCTGGTTGGCGGCAGCACATTCAGCCTGCGGGATGCCTGGTCGGCGGTGATTGCGGTCGGCATGCGCCCCTGCTCCGGCGCGCTGCTGGTCATGACCTTTTCGCTGCTGAACGGCCTTCTGCTTGGCGGCATCCTGTCCGTGCTCGCCATGGCGCTTGGCACCGCGATCACAGTCTCAGTGCTGGCAAGCCTCGCCGTCGGCGCCAAGAGTGTGGCTCTCAGGCTTTCCGGCCCCGGCTCCCGTCGAGCCGGCATTGTCGCAAGCGCTATCGAAGTGGGTGCAGCACTGCTGGTGATCTTGCTTGGTGCGCTGCTCCTGGCCGCAAGCCTGACCGCCTGAGGCGATCAGCCCTCGTCGGCCTCATGGCTGCGCTGATGACGCGAGCGGAGCCAGAGGATGAGGAAGATGGCCATCAAGGCGACCGCACCGACAAGCGCGCCAAGTTCCGGCGAATAGCGGCCGAGCCACAGCACGACCGTCGGCACCACGAGCATCAGTCCGAAGATGACGGCGACAACGACAGCGGCCTGTTTCGTCTGCGAACGCGGGGACAGTTCAGCACCGTCTTTCCGGACAGCCTTCTTCGGCTCCGGCAGAAAGCGGAAGGCATAGACCACGACACCGATCGCCACGCAAAGGCCGACCGACCAGGCGACGGTCGCGCTCTTGTAGCTTGCATAGGCAAGTGCGGCGACGACCACAGCCGTGCCGACATTGAGGATGATGCTGAAGATGTTCGGCTTCACGGTGTCATTTCCTATCAGGTCGCGGAGGCTGCGATCTCGGCCCGCAGCTCTTCCAGCCGACGCTTCTGGCGTCCGGCATCGTCGAAATTTTGAGGATCGAGCCAGGCCTCGAAGGCAGCCCGGATGAGTGGCCATTCGCCGTCGATCATCGAGAACCAGGCGGTGTCACGATTCTTGCCCTTGGAGAGCATGTGCTGGCGGAAGACGCCCTCGAAGCTGAAGCCATAGCGCTTGGCCGTCACCTTGCTCGGCTCATTCTCGTTGTGGCACTTCCACTCGTAGCGGCGATAGCCGAGATCATCGAAGACATGCCGCGCGAGCAGATAATGCGCTTCTGTCGCAAGCGGCGAACGGCTCATCGCGGGACCATGCGCCACGCCACCGACCTCGACCACGCCGTTTGCCGGATCCGGCCGCATGTAGTTGGCCATGCCGACGACCTTCCCGGTCGCCTTGTCCCGAAACACTTCCGTGACCCATCCGCCCTTCTGAACGGCGCTCAGCCAGGCATCGAAATCCTCGATGCCCTTGAAGTCCGGCTGCGTGAAATAGGTGAGCAGCGGATTGATCGCCATACCGCCCAGGCCATCCCAGAGGGCCTCGAGATGAGCAGCGCGCTCAAAGGGCTCGACCACGACAAATCGCCCCTCCAGCCTGACGGGCTGGGGAGCCGGGCATCCCTTGAAGCTGGATAGGTCACGCATGGCAAAGTCTCGGGCTCAAACAATTGCCCGAGGCTTAAGTCACGCTGGCGGCAAAGGCAACCACGGAGGCGGACACCCGGGTGGACCGGATGCCGCAGACGCCTGTGATCAGAGGCTGATCTTGGCAGAGGCGACCGTCGCCTCGATGTGGTCGACCAGCGCATCCGGAAGGCCGAGGCGGCCGGCGAGCATGTCGAGATAGCCGCGCTCCGTGCGGGTATCCGGCTCGATGGTCAGGCGCGAGGCAGTGTAGATCTCAACCCGCTGTTCTTCAGTCTTGGCCGAGGCCACCAGCGTGTCCAGATCGATCGGCTTGGCAAGCTCGGCCTCGATGAAGGCTTCCGCCTCGGCGCCGAGTCCCGACAGATGAACCTTGTCCATGATCCGCGCCCGTTCGCTCGCATCGATATGGCCGTCGGCCTTGGCGGCGGCGATCATCGCGCGCACCAGCGACAGGGCGAAATCATCGGAGACAGCCTGCGGCTCAGTGCTGAAGGGCGAATCCTTCGGCGGCGGCAGGAGTTCAGGCAATGACTGGGTCGGTTCGGGCTTCTGACCAGCCTGGTAATTCTTGTAGGCCTGGTAGCCGAGACCGGCGATGACGGCGAGACCGCCGAGCTTCAGGGCATTGCCGCCGAGCGATCGTCCGGTCTTCGTGCCGAGCAGCACGGCCGCAAGAGCCCCGCTCTTCCACGGATTGGCCTTCGCCATACCCAGGAGATCGTTCCCCTTCTGGCCGAGCGAGCCTGATGCTCCCGGCATCTGCGATCCCAGAAATTGATCCAGCAGCTTCTTGGCGTCGAACATCGCGGTCTCCTTGTTGTCTCTGTCGCTCCCTAGATAGGAAGCGACTTCGACATTACAAAGAGGATGACGATGAAGCTGGCGTAAATGTCAGCCCTTGAGGGCTGCAGCTTCGCTGGCAAGCTTGGTAATACCAGCCCAGTCACCGGCAGACACGAGTTCCTTCGGCGCAACCCAGGAGCCGCCAACGCAGACGACGTTCGGCAGCGACAGGTAGTCCATGGCGTTCTTCAAAGAGATGCCGCCAGTCGGGCAGAACAGCGTGCCGGCAAGCGGCGAAGACAGTGCCTTGAGGTAAGCGGCGCCACCGGCCTGTTCGGCGGGGAAGAACTTCAGAACCTTGTAGCCCTCCTCGCGCAGCGCCATCACTTCGGACGCGGTCGCAGCACCGGGCAGAAGCGGAATGTCGGACTGACGCGCAACGTCGAGCAGTTCCTGTGTGGTACCGGGGCTGACGATGAACTGCGAGCCGGCATCAACGGCTGCCGCATAGTGAGCGGCGTTTAGGATGGTGCCGGCGCCGACCACGGCACCTTCGACTTCCTGAGCCACGAGGCGCACCGCTTCGAGGGCGGCCTCGGTGCGCAGCGTGATCTCGATCGCCTTCAAACCGCCAGCGACAAGCGCGCGCGCCAGGGGCACGGCGGTCTTGGCATCTTCGATGATCAGGACCGGCACGACCGGCTGCAGCTTCAAAGTGGAGAGGAGCTTTTCGGTTTTGTCGCCCATGGCAGGACCCTCTTTTAAAACGATTAGATCGGCAATTCACTAACCCGCGCCGACCGCGATGTCGAGACCGACAGGTAGCACGGAATCTTTCGGGTTTCCTAACACCTCCGCCTCCGCTATGGTCCAATGGCGTAATATTTCGGAGCGTGAGTGTATGGCGAAGGAAATCGAGCGCAAGTTTCTCGTCCGGACCGATGGCTGGAAAAACGCCGTCACTTCCGAGACGAAAATCCGGCAGGCCTATATTGCAGCCGAAACGGATCGCTCGGTCCGCGTCCGCACACGCAACGACCAGACCGCCCAGCTGACCATCAAGTTCGGCAAAGGCCATCTCATCCGCGACGAATTCGAATATCCGATAGCCCATGACGATGCGCTGGAAATGCTGGCCTTCTCGATTGGCAACGTCATCGAGAAGACCCGCTACACGGTCGACTTCGAAGGCTTTACCTGGGAGATTGATGTCTTCGAAGGTGTCTATCGCGGGCTGATCACCGCCGAGGTCGAGATGGCCTCGGAAGACGACGCCCCGGCACTCCCGACCTGGCTCGGCCGTGAAGTAACGGGCGACAAGCGCTATTCCAACCAGGCCCTTGCCACCGAGCGCATGCGGCCGGAGCTGGTGCATGCCATATCGCATTAGGCCGGACCGGCCTCTTCTTGCCGAGGTGCGGCTTATTGCCCGCCAGGAGCTGGACAAGGCGATCGAAACGCTGGAGGCGAGACCGGACGGTCTGCACGAAGCCATCCATGCCGCCCGCAAGAAATTCAAGCGCCTGCGCAATCTCTATCGGCTGGTCGCAAGCGGCGACAAGCCGTTCCAGAAGGCGGAAAACGCAAGGCTGCGCGATGCGGCCCGCAGCCTGTCACGCATGCGCGACGCCACGGCCCTGATCGAAACCGTCCAGCACCTGAGCAATCACACGCTGACCGAGGATGAGGCCGAAACGCTGTCGGCCGCCCGCGAAGTTTTGGCCGTGCGCCGAGACGAAATCGCCGAGACGGAAAGCGATCTCGAAGCCAAGGTGGCTGCAGCGGTCGCCGAATGCCGGTCCGGCATCGAGGCGCTCGAAGGCCTGTATCTCCCCTCCAAGACGGGTCACGCCGCCCGGCTCATGGCCAAAGGCTGGCGCAAGGGCCTCGACGAGGCCCGGAAGTCACTCGAAATCTGCAAGGGCGAAAGCCACGGTGAGGCCTTTCACGACCTGCGCAAGGCCGCCCAGGCCTACTGTATGAACCTTTCACTCCTGCGCGACCTCTGGCCAAGCGCCTTCGATGCCAAACGCCAGGACGCCAAACAACTCGTCGACCTTCTCGGCCACGAGCACGATCTGACCGTGCTCACCACACTAATCGACCATGAACCCGAGACTTTCGGCGATGGCGAGGGTCTGTCCTTCCTCCTCGCCATCATCATCCGCCGCCAGCAGGACCTGCGCCGGGAGGCCCTCGCCCTGGCCGACCAGGTTTTCGCCGACCCCGCGAAGAGCGAGGCCGGCATCATTGAGGCGCTGTGGATGCGAGCGGCGACCTAGAGGCCGCCAATCTGGACCTGCCGGTCGCAGGTTTTCTCGATCATTACAGCATCATGGCTGACCAGCAGCACCGCGCAGTTGCGCTCCCGCGCCAGCTCGGTCAGCAGATCGATCGTCTCCTGCTGGGTGATCAGGTCGAGACGCGAGGTCGGCTCGTCGGCGAACAGGAAGACCGGATCGAGCAACAGCACACGCAAGAGTGCGAACCGCTGCAACTCACCGCCGGAAACTTCCGTCGGAAGCCGCGTCAGCAGAACCGGCGAAAGCCTGAGACGCTCCATCAGGGGCTGAACGCGGGATGCGTCAAGCCGATGCAGGCGAACGAGATCGGTAATCGCCTCGCCCAGCGTGATCTTCTGCGGGAAGGCCGAGGGCGGATCCTGGTAGAGCTTCTGATAGCGAACGGGCTTGGCCTGCGGCAAGCGTGTCACCTGCCCGGCATCGGCCTTCAACAATCCCAGCAGAACGTCACCGAGCGAACTTTTGCCCGATCCGCTCGGACCGGTGATGCCGACGATCTCGCCGGGACGAAGCGACAGGTCCCGGCCGGAAAACAGCATCTTTCCACCCCGCGTCTTGGCGAGGCCCGAGGCGACCAGGATCGGATCGGCATCATCAGGTGCTGCGGAACTCCTGGCAGTCCAGTTTTCCGGCTCCGCCGCGATCAGTCGACGGGTATAGTCATGCGACGGGGCGTTAAGCACCTCCGCAGCCTCGCCCGTCTCGATGATCTTGCCCTCCAGCATGACCGCCAGATCGCCGCCCATCTGCCGGGCCAGCGCCAGATCATGGGTAATGACAAGTACAGTGCCGCCGGCCGCCACCTCCTGCATCAGAAGCGCGATCACCTCGTCGCGCCTGCTGACATCGAGCCCCTTGGTCGGCTCGTCGGCGATGATGATCCGGGCACCGCCAGCCCGCGCGGCGGCAAAGGCGACGCGCTGCGCCATGCCACCGGAGAGCTGTCCGGGAAGCTTCGCCTCGGCATCAAGCACGCCCAGCGCTTCGAGATCAGTACGCGCAGCGGAGATGGACTCATCTTCCCCGAGACGAGCGAGATAGCGGTACCCCTCAGCCACCTGCTCGAGCGCCACCATGGTCGGATCGAGCGCCAGCCATGGCTCTTGCGGCAGCACGCCCACCTTGCGGCCCCAGAGCGGGCGGAACAGCTTCGGCTCGGCAAGCGAGAGCGTCTGCCCTTCGATCGCAACCGATCCCGTCGCGGTCAGCCCATCCGGAAGAATGCCGATGATCGCCTGGGCGAGCAGGCTCTTTCCCGAGCCGGTTTCGCCGAGAATGGTGAAGGGCCGCCCGGCTTTCAGGGAGAGCGAGACCGGGGCAACGATCTCGCCGGTCACGGCAGAGACAGAGGCCGCTTTAACGGAAAGAAGAGTGGTCATGGCTTGTCCTTTCCGCCGATCAGCTGCAGTGCCAGCACCATCAGGAAGATCACGGCAATCGGCTGCAACAGCGCATGCGGCGCTTCCTGGTAGTAGGGCAAAAGCTCGATCATCATCGAACCGAGTTCCGGTGTCGGCGGCCGAACCCCGACGCTGACGAAGCCGAGTGCCGCAATCGCCATGATAGCGGACGCAGCCCCATAGGCGGCAACCGTCAGCAGCATCGGCGCAAGCTCCGGCCAGAGATGCCGGCGCAGGATATAGGCGGGACCGAAGCCGAGCAGCCGCGAGGCTTCCACCGCCGGCGACAGCAGCAGAGGCCGCGCCATAGCCCGCGTCAGACGGAAGTATTCGACCCACAACACCAGTGAAATGCCGATATAGAGCATGGCTGGATTGTCGGGCACGATCGCCGTCAGCATCAGCACCAGAAGCAGTCCGGGCAGCGCCAGGAAGGCCTCCGAGACCGCGCCGACGGCACGGTCAGCAAACCCACCGCGCCAGGCAGCCAGGACACCGAGCAGCACGCCGGGGATCATTGCGGTGAATACGGAGAGCAATGCCAGCCCGAGCGAGAGGCGAAGAGCTGCAGCCAACCGCGCCTGCATCGAGCGCCCGAGATGGTCATAGCCGAACCAGTCGGCAAGGCTTGGCCCCTGCAGCGTCAGGCGCAGCGTCTGCTTCAGCGGATCGGCTCCGCCGATAACTAGCGGCAGGAAGGCGAAGGCCAGCAAACCGCCAAGGATCGCCACACCGATCACCCGGCGTACCGGCCAGTGCGCAGGGCGCGGGGCTACATAATCGAACGTCGTCATGCGCTGCGCCTCCTCGGATCCACGCCATGGCAGAAGAGATCGACCAGCGCATTGAGCGCGACGAACATCAGCCCCATGACAAGCGCCGTCCCCTGGATCATCGGCACGTCCCGCCCGAAGATCGCATGCACCAGCGCATGGCCGATGCCCGGCCAGGCAAACAGCGTTTCGACAACCACCACCCCCTCCACGAGATAGACGAACTGCACGCCGAGATAGGTGACGATCGGCACCGCGACATTGCGCAATCCATGCCGCAAAAAGACCTGCCATGCGGAAAGACCCTTCGTCCGTCCGAAGGCGTAGTAGGGCGAGCGCGATACGGCGACCATGGCATCGCGCGCCACCCGGTTCGAGACCGCCGCCAGTCCGAGCGCCAAAGTCAGTGCCGGCAGCACGAGATGCGCCCCATGGGTGTGCCCCGCCGCCGGCAGCACATTGAGCGTGATCCCGAAGACGATAATCAGGATGAGGCCCACCACGAATTGCGGCAGCGCCCGCAAACCCGTCGACACCAGCATCAGCGTCCGGTCGAGCACGCCGCCGGGCCTCAGACCCGCCAGAATGCCGAGCGGCGGGCCGATGAACAGCGAGAGCACGATCGCTGCCAACGCAAGCTCGATCGTATGGCCGAGTTGCATGCCGATTTCCTCGATCACAGGCTTGCCGGTGACCAGAGACGTCCCGAGATCGAAGCGCAGGAGATCGGTCATCCAGTCGAATAGAGCGACGATGGCCGGCTTTCCGAGGTCGAGTTCGGCAGCAACCTTGGCCGCCGCCGCACTGTCAACGACGTCAAAGCCGTAGCGGCCGGCAGCGATCCGGTAGGCGAGGTCACCCGGAAGCGACCGCGTCATCACGAAGCAGATGAGCCCCACCATGAACGCGACCAGAGCCGCCTGAATGAGGCGGTTCAGAATGGCCTTGCTCATTTCGCCCACCGCATGGTTTCCAGACCGAAGGAACGCTCGAAGGGATCGATCGTGGCGCCCTCCAGCTTTGGCGAGAAGGCGACGGTCTGCTGGTACCAGGCAATCGGAATGACCGGCAGGTCAGCCTGAATGGCGGCCACGGCCTGATGGCGAAGCGTCTCGCCCTGAGCGGGATCGGTGACGCGCGTGAGATCATCCAGCGCCTTTTCGAAGCCGGCATTCGTCCAGTTCATTGCCCCCCAGTCACCGCCGCCTGGACCGTAGTCGGAGAGCATGGTGCCAATTGGATCGGGAACCAGCGCGAAGTTACGCGCCATCAGCGCGAGTTCGAGCGAGCCGTCCTGATGTTTCGCCGGGATCTCCGAGGAATTGGTCGAGTTGATCGTCAGCGCCACGCCGATTTCCTTGAGCTGGTCCTGCAGGACAGCCGCGATTAGCGGCAGTTCCGGGCGATCTGGATAGGTTGTGAGCGTCAGCGCGAAGGGCTTGCCGTCCTTCTCCAGGATGCCGTCGGCGCCCGGCGTCCAGCCGAGTTCGGCCAGAAGCGCCTTGGCCTTCTCAGGATCGTAGCGGAGCGGTGCCAGATCGGCATCGTGCCAGATCTTCAGGCTCGGCGGGAAGAGCTGGGTGGCGGCTGCCGGATAGCGCAGGATCGCAACGGCAAGCCCTTCGCGGTCGATGGCAAGGCTCAGGGCCTCGCGTGCCTTCACGTCGGCGAGGAAGGCATGACCGGCATTGACCTTCAAGAGCACGCTGCGCGGGATCGACACCGACTGCAGCACGACCTTGTCGCTCTTCGCCAGTCGCGTACGGCTCGCGGGATCAAGGTTGAAGACATAATCGGCATCGCCGCTCTCGGCCATCAGCGCGCGGGTCTCGGCGCGGCTAACGGAGAGATAGGTCGCCTTCTCGATCTGCGGCTTCTGGCCCCAATAATCGGGGAAACGTTCGACGGCGAGGCTCTGCGGCGCCTCGAGCTTGGTGAGCTTGAACGGACCCGTCCCGATGATCGCCTTGACGTCAGCACCTTCATAGGCAGCCCGCGCCAGGATCTGGGCGCGGTTTTCGGCAAGGAAGGCCAGCAGCGGCACGAAATGCTTTGACAGCGAGACGACAACAGCCCCTTCCCCGTCAGCCTTGATCTCGGCGATCGGCGCCTTGCTGAGAAGCCCGGCCTTGGCCTTGGCGATGTTGAGTGCGGAGACAACCGCCTCGGCCGTCAGCCCTGTGCCGTCCTGGAATTTCACGCCGGTCTGCAGCTCAAAACGCCAGGTGAGGCCGTCTTCGCTGACGGACCAGCTCTTCGCGAGCGCCGGAACCGGATTGCCGTCCATATCGGCTTCGACAAGCGTTTCAACGATCCCCATGCGCAGGAAGATGTCGCCGGACTTGGCGGGATCGAGACCGGTGATCTCGAAGGGCGCGACGACATCGACGACACCGTCAGTCGCCATGGCGGGCGCCGAACCGGCCAGCAGGGTCACGAGCGAGACAGCGATGATATTCTTGAACATTAGCATCACCTTTAATGTTATAAAGTTACATCCGTCTAGCCAAACCGATCCGCGCTGTCCAGTGCTGCAACGCACTCGCCCACAACCCTCACCTCACTTGACGATTTTCAAACTTGACCCGGAAAGCGGAAATCCGTTGCGCCACAGGGGCCGAGGCGGTATTTCGCAAGGCTATGACAGAACACATGACAGCCCCACGCCCCGAGACAAGCGGCGCCTTTTGCGTTGCCGCCCTCTATCACTTTGCCAAGTTTCCGCGTTTCGAGAGTTTTCAGCAACCGCTCGAGGCACTCTGCAAGGCGGAAGGCGTCAAGGGCACGCTGCTCATTGCCCATGAGGGAATCAACGGCACGATCGCCGGCACCGATGCCGCGATTTCCAAGGTTCTCGCCTTTCTCCGCAGCCAGCCCGAATTCAGTGCCCTGGAGCACAAGGAAAGCCGCGCTTCCAAGATGCCCTTCCTGCGCATGAAGGTGCGGCTGAAGAAGGAAATCGTCACCATGGGCGTCGAGGATATCGACCCCAACGAGATCGTCGGCACCTATGTCGACCCGAAGGACTGGAACGACCTGATCTCAGATCCCGAGACCATCGTCATCGACACCCGCAACGACTACGAAACCGCGATCGGCATCTTCCGCGGCGCCGTCGATCCCAACACCAAGACGTTTCGCGAGTTTCCCGACTGGGTGAAGAACAATCCCGGCCTGCACAACAAACCGAAAATCGCCATGTATTGCACCGGCGGCATCCGCTGCGAGAAGGCGACCGCTTTCATGAAGCAGCAGGGCTTCGAGGAGGTCTACCACCTCAAGGGCGGCATCCTGAAATATCTGGAGGAAGTACCGGAAGAGGAAAGCCTCTGGGATGGCGCCTGCTTCGTCTTCGACGAACGCGTGTCGGTCACCCACGGCCTGAAGGAAGGCAATCACAAGCTTTGCCACGCCTGCCGTAACCCGATCACGGCGGAGGAACTGACGCATCCGCATTATGAGGAAGGCGTCTCTTGCAGCCATTGTTACGAGAGCCGTACCGAGGCTGATCGCGATCGCTATCGCCAGCGCCAACTGCAGATCGCGCTCGCCAGGAAACGCGGCGAAAAGCACATCGGCAGCTGAACGCCGGCTGAGTCCTCAGACCAGCACGCCATGGTCCCGGCTTGCGGCAAACGCGAGTTCGGCGGCTTTTGCCCGAAGCTCCATGGGGCGCAGCATGAACGCGTCGATATCGGCCGGTGATTGTGGGCGCCCGAAGAGATAGCCCTGCAGCTGATCGCAGCCGGCAAGTCGCAGGATTACGGCCTGCTGTTCCGTTTCCACACCCTCTGCCGTGACGGGAATGCCGAGCGACCTGGCAAGCGCCACCGTCGCCTGCAACATTTCGACCGCCCGATGCCCGCGCTCCAGCG
The DNA here is from genome assembly GCA_027484835.1 of Rhizobiaceae bacterium. Classification (GTDB taxonomy): domain Bacteria; phylum Pseudomonadota; class Alphaproteobacteria; order Rhizobiales; family Rhizobiaceae; genus Allorhizobium. Next base: position 10,954 of record JAIXSF010000166.1, read on the forward strand.
CCTGTACCAAAGATCGGTCGATCTTCATTCGGTCGAAGCCGAACTGTCTGAGATAACCGACACTGGAGAAACCTGCACCAAAGTCGTCGAGCGCGATGCGAAGGCCGAACTTGCGCAGCCGATCAAGAGCCTGTCGCGCGCGGTCCGGGCTCTGGATGAAATAGGTTTCGGTCATCTCAAGCACGACCCGGCTCGGATCGATCTCGGTCTCCTCGAACACCGCCGCGACGTGGTCGACGAAATCGGGGTCGCGGAACTGGCCCGGCGACACGTTGACGGAGAGTTTTAGGCTCGGCCAGGCCTTCAACTGCTCCAGCGATCTGTGCAGGACACAAAGGCCGAGTTGGTCGATCAGCCCGCTCGTTTCGGCGATGGGAATGAAAACATCGGGTGACACCGGCCCAAAGCCGGGCCTCGTCCAGCGCGCCAGCGCCTCGACCCCGACAAGCGAGAAGGTCTTCGCATCGACCACCGGCTGGTAGACAACTTCGATTTCATCACGACCAATTGCCGCACGCAGATCAAGCTCCAGAAGATTGCGCGTCTCCCGCTCCTCGTCCATCTTCGGATCGTAGACGGTCCACCGGCCACGACCACCATCCTTCGACGAATACATGGCCATGTCGGCTCGCCGTGTGAGTTCGGCTCCATCGACACTGCCACGCTCCGAGATGCAAAGGCCGATGCTGCAACCGACGACGACGCTGCGGTCGCCAAGCGCAAGCGGCACATCGAAGAACGACAGGATTGCCGAGGCCAGATCAAGCGCGCGGTCGAGAACATCGGGTCCGGTGAGCACGATGCCGAATTCATCGCCGCCGATGCGGGCAAGGCCCGCTTCCTTTCCGACAAGAACGGTCAGGCCCGCTGCAACCGCGCGGATCAGGCGATCGCCTGTCGCATGGCCATAGGCGTCGTTGACCTCCTTGAAGCCGTCGAGATCGAGATAGAGGAGCACGACGTCCTCACCGGTCTGCCGCCCGCGGCGGACTTCCGCCTCCAGCAACTGGTGAAGCCCCGCACGATTGAGAAGCCCGCTCAACCGATCGCTTTGTGCGAGCTTGATGGCATTCGCCTCATCGGCGCGCAGCCGCCGCATTTCGCTGTTGCCGATGATGACGAGCAGCAGGCAGTAGACGGCAACGATCACAAGCGCCGCCGTCATCAGGGATTCGACCTGCTCGCGGCTCTGGTCACCCGGGGCCCGGGGTGTCCAGGCAAGCGCAGCGATTTCCTCACCCGTCGGGGCGATGATCGGCACCTCGGTGCTGCTGGACGACGGCGGAACAAGGGCGAGCCCACGCAGGACGTAGGCATCGGAAATACGTTTGACCGTCGGCGGTGACAGATGGCGGATGAAGGCGAGATAGACGCGCTCCGCCGGCGGTCGATCAAACGTGCCGGACTTCGGGCGGATCAGGGCGACGCCTGCGGCGCCGATCCCCTTCTGCGTTCGGATGAAGCCCAGCGCCTGCGGAACAGGGCCGCTCTTCCCGCTCCGCACCTGTTCAAGCAAGCCCAGAAGCGCCGGCGTGATATAGCCACTCGCTGCGCCTTCCACCGGCTGGCCGTCCGAATAGGCCATCAGCGGTCGGCCACCGTCATCCAGCACGATCGCGACGTCGAAGAGGTCACTGTCATAGGTCATGTCGCCGAAATTACTGACCATCCACGGCATGTCCTTGCCGACATAGACCATGTCGGCGGCATCATCCCAGGCGGTGTAGTCGAGCAATGTCGAGCCTAACTGGTATTCGAACGTTTCCACCGCGCCGACAAGCGTCTCGCGCGAGCGGTTTTCATCCAGATAGTTGGCATAGGTGGCGACGCGGTCGAGCGCACTCAGAACGATCAGGGCGACCATCACCGCCATAAGCGCGAGCACGAGCAACAACCCCGCGACAGCAACTCTGCGGGTCGCGAATGGCCGAAGCCTTTTGTCCAAAGCAAGAAGCCGCATACAAGTTACCCAAGGCTGAAGTCTCACTCTGGGCTGCAATGTGTTCAATTTGACTTAACATGATGATCGTGCGGCGAGAATTGCCTTACCACAATGTGCCGGTAGCCTCATTGACCCGGCGCTTTGGACAAGATCCACGATCGCGGTGATCAACCCAGAGACGAAGAAGGGCTCCGGCAAGACCGGAGCCCTCTGATCAACCGGCCTGGAGGTGCCGGTGCTGAATCTCGATATCAGGCGACGACGGAGACGAACTCATCCTTCGGACGGCGAACCTTCTTCAGGTTGGCCAGCCAGTCGCCCTCTGCAGCACGATAGCCGATCGGCAGGATCGTGACCGAACGCAGGCCCTTTTCACGCAGGCCGAGGATTTCATCGAGCTTGGCCGGATCGAAGCCTTCCATCGGAGTTGCATCGACGCCTTCGAAGGCAGCCTGAGCGACCGACATGCCAAAGCCGATATAGGCCTGGCGCGCGGCATGCTCGAAATTCACCTCGGCGTCGCGACCGGGATAGGTGTTGAGCAACATCTGGCGGTAGTTTTCCCAGCCCTCGTTCTTGAAGCCGCGCTCCTCGTTCACGAGGTCGAACATGTGGTTGATGCGCTCGGCGGTATAGTTATCCCAGGCCGCAAACACCAGAAGGTGCGAGCCCTCGGTGACTTGGGCCTGGTTCCAGGCGATTTCCTGGATCTTGGCGCGAACGTCCTTGTTGGTGACGACGAAGACTTCGAAGGGCTGCAGGCCGCTGGAGGTCGGAGCCAGGCGGGCGGCTTCAACGATGCGCTCGACCTTGTCTTCCGGAACAACCTTGGACGGGTCCATCTTCTTGGTGGCGTAGCGCCAGTTCAGCTTTTCAATAAGTGCGGACATGATCTCGCTCCTGGTTGGACCAGCCGGCGCCATGGGAGTTGGCAGGATCGGCAAGGTCTGGTATCAATTAGTAACCAGGCCTAGATATGGAACCAGGACGAATGTGCAAGAAGGCACATTTTTGATACCAGGTTACACCGGTAGAACGATTGGACCCGCCATGTGCGACAACTATGATCCATCCAAGTGCCAGACCGTCAGCGAAATGCTGGCCCGATTGGGCGACAAATGGACGGTTCTGGTCATTATGATGCTTGCCGACGGCCCGCAGCGCTTTTCCGACCTCAAGCGATCGGTGGTCGGCATATCCCAGCGCATGCTGACATTGACGCTGCGTTCACTGGAGCGCGACGGCATTGTCGAACGCACCGTGCACCCGACAGTCCCGCCGAAAGTGGAATATGCGCTCACCGATCTCGGCCGCTCCTTCGGCGAGCCGATCCGGGCACTGGGCGGCTGGGTCTTCACCCATCACGACCGTATCCAGACGGCGCGGGCCGAATTCGACCGCCGCAACGAGGTGGATACCGGCAACAAGCTGATCAAGCTCGGCTGAACCAGGAGGATGGTGGGGGCCGGAGCCCCCTGCCCCTTGCGTCAGAGCGCGGCCGCGATCGTCTCGGCGATCGGGGTCGTCGGACGGCCGATCAGTCGGCTGAGCGTGCGGCTGTCATCCGCCAGCGCGCCTTCGCCCGACCGGGCATCGCTGTCGGCCAGGACCTGGGCAAAGCCCTCCGGCAGGCCGAAAC
>JAIXSF010000216.1 GCA_027484835.1 Rhizobiaceae bacterium
CTTGGTGGCATCGGGCTTGATCATCGAGAAGGTGCGTTCAATCGCCATCTGTCTCATCCTTTTGTCTGTCAGGGAAAGTGGGCGGTATCTACCCGCCCCGAATCACGAAGACAAGAGGGATGGAAGAATTTAACACGCTTGTCATAATCGGAATCTGCGTGGTCGGAAGGGACGGATCGGGGAGCGGTTTGGTGTCGTGCGAGAGCATTTCAGTGCGGGCCTCCCGTTTTTCTCACGGGGTGCCCGGAATCGGAGCGCACGGCTTCATCATGCAGGCACGCTCCGGCACGTTTCACCGGCTTTATTCCGATCAAGCCGCCCTGATCATCGTTCGCAGCGGCATCAAGCGGCTCTCCTCGTCCCTCCACAGCTGCGAGGCTTTGCCCGGACAGGCGGTGGCCCTGCCAATGGGCCGGGAATGGACGGTCGTCAACGAGGCGGCCGATGTCGGCGGATACCAGGCCGATGTTCTCACCTTCTCGCCGGAACTCGTTGAGGCCTATGCGACGGCGAAGACCAGACAACCCGGGGACACATTTGCCTTCGAGCCGGATGACGCCATGGACGAGGCACTCCGACGCCTCTGTCGGTCGCTCGCACAGGGCATCGAGCCCGGCCCCATTGTCAAACACCTGTTCGGCGAAATCATCATCCGGCTCGACGCCCTCGGCATCAGCCTGCTGCCGGAGCATCGGAACACGCTCCACGACCGGGTGCGCTCGCTGGTCGCCAACGACATTTCCGGCGACTGGGGCGCTCTACGGGTGACGACGGCGCTCGGCGTCAGCGAAGCGAGCCTCAGGCGTAAACTCGCGGCGTCGGGAACGACCCTGACCGAGATCATCACGGACGTGCGCATGAGCCGCGCGCTCGGGCTTTTGCAGACGACCGAACTGCCTATCAATCAGGTAGCGCTGGAGGTCGGCTATAGCTCGGCGTCGAAGTTTGCGGCCCGGTTTCGCGAGCGCTTCGGCCTGTCACCGCGCGACATTCGCAGCGCCGAGCCCGAAAATGATCGGACAGGGACAGAGATTGAGCGGCTTGGAGCCGCCGCGGAATAGGCACCGCGCTACTGTCCAGGCTCCATCAAACGCAGGAGCCGCTCATGTCCCGCCTCACCCTTTCGGCAAGCATCATTGCCCTCGCCCTGATTTCGGGTTCCGCCCAAGCCGCCGATTTTGCCCTGTCCAGCCCGGATTTGACCGATGGGGGCAAGCTTGAGGATGAACAGGTCGCCAATACCTTCGGCTGTGCGGGCGGAAACATCTCGCCGGCCCTGTCATGGAGCAACGCGCCAGAGGGAACGAAGAGCTTCGTCGTCTCGCTCTATGATCCGGATGCTCCAACCGGTTCCGGCTTCTGGCACTGGGTCATGTTCGACATCCCCGCAGACGTGACGTCCCTGCCGGCAGGGATCACACCGGAGGCCGGAGCACCGCGCGCGGCCATCCAGAGCCGTGCCGATGCGGGCTATGCCGGGTTCCTCGGCGCCTGCCCGCCTGAGGGCCAGACGCACCGTTATGTGTTTACAGTGACCGCACTGGATACCGACACGCTCGGGCTCGATTCTGCCGCAAGCGGAGCCATGATCGGCTTCATGACGCGAGCGCACGCCCTGGCTGCATCTTCGGTAACCGTCAGTTACGGGCGCTGACGGCAAACGACAGGCGACAGGATCAGGCGACCTGGCGCGCCACGCCCTCGTAGAGATCGAGGCAACGATCGAACCAGCGGCTCACCGGGTCGTCCGAAGGCAGATGGATGGAGCCCGTGGTGATTCTTAGCCATTGCAGGGCGCCAAACAGGATGTAGTCGCCGAAAAGCGGGGTCGCGCCGCCGACAAAGGGCTGAAAGGCGAGCAAGTGGCGAAGTGGCTGCAGGGCCGCGGGCAAGGCTGCGATCGCGGCTTCTCGCCCGGTGGCGATCTCCTCGAAGCTGCGGCCGAGGCGCTCTTCGCGGCTCTTGCGGAAATAGGCCTGATCGTCAGGGGCCAGCATGTCGTGAATGTCGATCAGAGCAATGCGGGTAATTGCGCCATGCACGATGTTTTGGGAATACCCCTCCACAAGGCGTGCCGCCGCTACGCCACCCTGCCCGCCGAAAAGGCTCGGCGCCTCTGGATAGGCGTCTTCCAGATAGAGCGCGATGCGGAAGCTGTCGGAGATCAGTTCCTGTCCGTCGCGCAGCAGAGGGACCGTCTTCGAGAAACCGTTCTCGATGGTCGGAATGGTGGTGAATGCCAAAGGCCGCTCTTCGAAGACGAGACCCTTGTGATGCAAAGCCATCACGACTTTCCAGCAATGCGGGGAAAAGGGGCGGGCCACGTCGGCGCCGCAGAGAGAATAGAGGGTGATCGTCATTGCCGTCTCCTGATGTCTCGCCAGACAACCGCATCACAGGGCGGGATGCAAATCAGCAAATTTCATGGAACCCATCAGCCCCATTGTTTCCGAGTCGGTCTAGGATCGAACGATGATCGCGATCAGGAGAATGTGATGCAGAATTTCCAGATGCTGGCCGAGTACAATGCCTGGGCAAACCGGCTCGTCTATGCCGCCACCGCAGAGCTCATACACGACGAGCTGCACCGGGACACCGGTGCTTTTTTCGGCTCGATCTTCGCGACCCTCAGCCACATCCTCACGGCCGACCGCATCTGGCTCAACCGCTTCACCGGAGAAGGTCCGAAGCCTTTGGCCCTCAACGAACGGCCCTATGATCGCTTCGAGGATCTGCGGGCAGCGCGCGTGGCAGAGGATGACCGGTTGATCCGCTTCACCCAGACGCTGACACCCGGGGCACTCGAGCAATCCTTTACCTATTCTCCAGTGAGTTCACCGGAAAGCATAACACAGAAGCTCTGGCCCGCCCTCACCCATATATTCAACCACCAGACCCACCACCGTGGGCAGGTTCATGTGGGGCTGACGGGAATGGGCAAGCCAAGTCTCAGCCTCGACCTGATCTATTTCGTGCGCAGCGAGGGCAAGGCCTGGATCTGAGGGCGGCGTTGCCCCCTGGATACGCTGAGCACCGGAAAAGAAAAGGCCGCGATGATCGCGGCCTCCCCTGTCTTTTCGCTTGCCTGGGTCTCCGTCCCGCTGTCAGGCAGCGCGGCGCGGCGTATAACCGGCCGCTGAGCCGACCTTGAACTGTGCCATCAGACGATCAAGGGTGGTTGCCTCCTGCACGAGCTGCTGGATGGCAGCGCTGGATTCTTCCACCATTGCGGCGTTCTGTTGCGTGTTCCGGTCGATATGCACGATGGCGGCATCGATCTCGGCAAGACCCTGTGCCTGACTCTTCGCACCGTCGATGATCTTGCAGATCTCGCCGCTGATGGCCTGGACTTCGGTCGAAATCGTGCTCAGCGCCTCGCCGGCCTGGTCGACCAGCGATACGCCATGGCGAACTTCCTCGCCCGACGTGTTGATGAGAGCCTTGATCTCCTTGGCGGCATTGGCCGAGCGCTGGGCAAGCTCGCGCACTTCCTGGGCGACGACGGCAAAGCCCTTGCCGGCTTCACCGGCGCGTGCGGCTTCAACGCCGGCATTCAGCGCCAAAAGATTGGTCTGGAAGGCGATCTCGTCGATGACCCCGATGATGTTTGAGATCGACTGCGAGGACTGTTCGATGCGGCTCATGGCGGATACGGCGTCGGTCACGATGGTTCCGGACCGCTCCGCACCCGATCTCGCCTGGTTCACCAGCTTGCCGACGGAATCGGCAACCGAAGCGGTCTGCTTGACGGTCGACATGACGCTCGACAATGCGCTCGCTGTTTCCTCGACGGAGGCAGCCTGGCGTTCGCTGCGGGCAGACAGGTCGTTGTTGGCCTGACCGATCTGGCCCGTACCGGTGCGCAGGACCGAAGCCACCTGCCCGACCTGAGAGACCACGACTTCGAGCTTCTGAACGGACGCATTGAAGGAGGTGCGCAGTTCGTCGAGTGCACCGGAGAAGGCGGTATCGATGCGGCAAGAGAGATCTCCGTCAGCAAGCTTCTGCAGCGATTTCGCCAGTTCGGCCACGGCGTAGTCGACCGCTTGCGCTTCCCGCTCCTTTTCCGCTTCCCGCTTGCGGCGCTCGGAATCGGCTGCAGCATCGGTACGCTTGGCGTGATCGGCCATTTCCACGGCTTCACGCTCGGCCTTCACCGCATCTGCGACAGCCTTGTCGGAGACGTCGAAGGCTTTGACCACCGCAGACGTCAGGGCGATCAGAACGATGCTCTGCACGATCAGCACAACCGCGTGCAGCACGACGCGGGAGAAATCGGAATCACCCGGGAACACCGCGAGCGGCATCGCGACGTACAGCAGAAGATGGTGGGCAGCCACCAGCCCGGCGTAACCGATGATCGCTCTCCAGTCGATCCAGGCGGCGCAGATCGCAAGGCTCGCGAAGAAGTACATGTGCAGGTCGATCTGCAGCGGCGAACCCTGAAACGCAAAGACCAGGATCGCCACGGTCGCGGCGTTGGCCATGGAGGTGACCATGCGGGTGCTCGCACCGGTATGATCTTTTGCCCAGAGCAGGGTGGCCGGAACCAGCAACGCAAGGGTGACCAGGATCATCATCCAGTCGGCGCCCTGCTCACGCAGGAGATTGCGGAGCATGATCAGCGCGAAGTTGATCCAGAGCAGGCCAACAATCCCGTAGGACGCGATGTCTCTCAACTTCTTCAATTCGTTCATGTGTTCATTCCTTGCAGGCAACCGAGTGCCAGGTCATGGTTGATGACGAGCAAAGCGCCCGCATCGAGGAGTCGCTCCGCAAAATCGGGAGCTTGAGAATAGGCAACTGAGATCCAGGGCACCGTGCTCGCCCAGACGAATGCACCGTCAGCGCGGTCGAGAACGGCCATGTTGCCGACGGCCTCGGCCGATGGTGCGGTCACCACTAGCACGAACGGTCCAGACGGCCTCGCGGCGATCAGCGCGAGGGCCGCGAGAGCAATCGAGAAATAGGCCGCTGGAACGATGGATTTCATGATGCCTGTGAAGACTTACGGGGAACGGCTGCAGAAAAAGCCGTTTACCCTTCTGCATTTAGCGGCCTTATTTAAAGCATGCACATTTCTAAAATATAATTAATTCAGACCTAACAACCCCCGCTTTTATGAGGGTGTCTTTGCGTGCGCGGCGGCGGTTCCAACTCGCGGTTCCCTTAACCGTTTCGTATCGGCTGCCGTGCTAGGTGTTCCGCAAACAGCGCGGGAAACAA
>JAIXSF010000249.1 GCA_027484835.1 Rhizobiaceae bacterium
AACTCAACCTCCGACGCAGACAGGTGCATCATGCTGATTTCGCTCTATCAAATGCAGCCGCTTTCGGGCGACGTTCCGGGCAATCTCGGCAAGATCGCTCAGGCGGCCATGGCGGCTGCGGAAATGGGAGCGGAATTGCTGGTCACGCCCGAACTCGGCACCAGCGGTTATGCTCTCGGCGCGCAATTCGAAGAGGTCGCCGAAGGACGTGACGGCTCCATCATCGGCGCGCTGACCGAAATTTCGGCCGATTGCGGCCTCGCCATCTGTGCCGGTTTTCCCGAACGCGACGGAAACCAGGTGTTCAATTCCTCGGTTCTCATCCGGCCGGACGGCACCACCGAGTTCTACCGCAAAAGCCACCTCTACGGGGATGGCGAGCGTGCAGCCTTCGTTCCGGGCGGCGAGGCGCCGCATGTCTTCGATCTCAACGGCATCAAGACCGGCATGCTGATCTGCTACGATGTCGAGTTCCCGGAAAATGTCCGCACGCTGGCGCTGGCCGGTGCCGAGCTGATCCTGGTCCCGACGGCGTTGCCTCAGGGCATCATCAGCCGGCGCGTCGCCGACACCGTGGTGCCGACCCGCGCCTTCGAAAACGGTGTCTTCCTCGTCTATGCCGATCTCTGCGGCGAGGAGAACGGGCTCTCCTATGGCGGTCGCTCAGTGATCCTTGGGCCGGATGGCGACGAACTGGCCCGTGCCGGCATGCGGGAGACGCTGCTGGTCGCCGAGGTCGATTCAGCGGCCTATGACGATGCAAGGGCACAGAACCCCTATCTGATCGACCGTCGACCGGACCTCTATCGTTTGGGGTGACGGTCCGCATTGCAGCATCGACTGCGGCCTCCTACATCACGGCGACACATGAAGGAGGCCCCGATGATTCTCGATGCTGCTGCATTGTCGCTGCGCAACCTGTTTGCTCCGGAGACGAGAACCGTCTTTTGGAAGACGCTGGGTCTCACGATCCTCGTTCTGATCGGCCTGTGGTTCGGCTTGCGCGAGAGCTTCGTTGCCTTCGTCATGCCGATGCTCCAGGGCCTCGTTCCGGACCTGCCGGACTGGGCCGGGTGGCTCACTTTCATCTTTGGCATCCTCGCCAGCATCGGGCTTGCCTTGGGCCTGGCACTTCTGCTGTCGCCCGTCACGGCCATCATTGCCGGTCTGTTCCTTGATGACGTCGCCGAGGTGGTGGAGAAGCGGGACTATCCGAATGATCCGCCGGGTAAGGCGATGCCTATGGGAGAGGCGATCATCGCTTCAATCAAGTTCTTCGGCATCGTCATTGTCGGCAACCTGATCGCGCTGATGCTCCTGTTCATCCCCGGCATCAACATCATCGCCTTTTTCCTGGTGAACGGTTACCTGTTGGGTCGCGAGTTCTTCGAGTTCGCTGCCATGCGTTTCCGCAGTGCCGAAGAGGCGAAGCTCCTGCGGTCGCGCCATTCCGGCACGGTGTTCATGGCTGGCCTCGTGATTGCGCTCTTCCTCGCGGTGCCGATCATCAACCTGCTGACACCGCTCTTTGCCGCAGGATTGATGGTGCATCTGCACAAGGCGCTGACGGCGAAGGATCCGGCGGCCTCATTGAGGCAAGGCTGACGCCTCGTATTGCGCGGCAAATTCGGCGCTCGGCGGGATCGGCTTGATGACGTCGATCAGAACGCCATTCGGATCAGCGGTGATGAAATGCCGCTGGCCAAAGTTTTCGTCCCTGATGTCGAGCAGCATCGGCAGGCCGGCCTGTTTCAGTCTGTCATAGACAGCGTCCACGTCTTCGACCTCGAAGTTCAGGAGCAGGCCGGAGGCCTTTCCACGGTATCCCGACGGGACTGTTTCATGGCGCCCGTCGAGGATCGCGAGCGTCACCTTTTCGTCTTCGGTCGACTGCAGATGGACATACCAATCGGCGGTGAAGAGCGGCTCGAAGTGGAAATGGCGTCGATAGAAGGCTGCAGTCGCTTCGACATTGTCGGTCATGATGACGGGATAGTAGCTCGTGGTCCTCATCTCTTTCCCTCCGCGAAAATTTAACATACAGTCTGCATGTATCTTTGCAATTAACATACATTCTGTCTGTATGTAAAGAGGTGACGGTGGCGCGTAATACCAGGGAAGGAACCGAGGCGACGCGTCTGGCGCTGATCTCGGCGGCAAGACGGCTCTTCGTCGCAAAGGGCTATGCCGAGACGGCAACGCCGGACATCGTGGCCGCAGCGGGTGTGACCCGCGGTGCGCTTTATCATCATTTCGAGGACAAGAAGGCCCTGTTCAGGGCGGTGATCGATAAGGAAGCGATGGCCGTCGCATCCGACATCGATCGCGGCGCTGCACCGGCTGCGACGCCGAGAGAGGCGCTGATCTCGGGGACATCGGCCTATTTTGCGGCGATGGCAGTCGAAGGCCGCGCACGGCTGATGCTGCTGGAGGCGCCGGCGGTGCTGGGTGTCGAACGGACGGCCGAGATCGACCGGGACAATGCCGAAGATCGGTTGCTTGAGGGTGTTTCAGACTACCTCGGAGAGGCGGCATCGGCGAATGAGGTCCGCGCGCTGACCAATCTGCTGTCTTCGGCCTTCGACCGCGCTGTTCTCGAAATCGAGCGTGGCGGCGATCCCGATCTCTACAAGGCTGCGATCGCTCGCCTGATCGACGGGCTCATTCCTCGCTCGCGTTGAAGATCTGTGGTGGCAGTTCGACGAGCGGGGCGGGGACATCGCACGTCTTCTCCGGCGACTTGCAGATGTCCGCGATGACGCAGCGTTCGCATTCGGGCTTGCGGGCCTTGCAACAGTAGCGCCCGTGCAGGATCAGCCAGTGATGGGCGTGGAAGAGATATTGCTCGGGGATGATCCGCATCAGGATGTCCTCGATCTCGTCCGGAGTCTTGCCCGGTGCCAGCTTGATGCGGTTGCCGATCCTCAGGATATGCGTGTCGACGGCCATGGTCGGAATGCCGAATGCCATGGACATCACGACGTTTGCGGTCTTTCGGCCGACGCCTGGAAGCGTCACCAGTTCTTCGCGGGTGCGGGGTACCTCGCTTCCAAAGTCGTCGACCAGCTTCTGGGACAGCGCGATGACGTTCTTCGCCTTGTTGCGAAAAAGTCCGATCGTCTTGATGTAGTCGCGGACTTTTTCTTCGCCGAGCGCCAGCATCTTTTCCGGTGTATCCGCCACCTTGAAGAGGGCGCGCGTCGCTTTATTTACGCCTGCATCGGTCGCTTGCGCGGAGAGTGCCACGGCGACCACGAGCGTGAATGGGTTGACGTGTTCCAGCTCGCCCTTTGGCTCCGGCCTCTGGATCGAGAAGCGGCGGAAGATCTCTTCCAGTTCGACCTTGGAATAAGCCGTGCGACGGCGTGTCGCCGGCTTTCGACGGGTCGCCGGATTTGACTTTTTCAAGGTTTGGGTGCTGGATTTCGGCTTCGTTTCAGTCATGGAAAACCTATAGTCGGGCGTGGTGATGGAAGGCAATCTCGAGCAGGCGGCGGACACGCCGATTTTCGCAGCGGAACTGACGCCCTACCGATCGCTTGGACGAAAGGGCTATCGCATTCTGTTTGGCGTCACCGGAACCGTTTGCCTTTTGCATGCGATCTTCTTCATGGCGACCGGCGCCTGGCCGATCGGTC
>JAIXSF010000489.1 GCA_027484835.1 Rhizobiaceae bacterium
AAGGCGGAAGGCGACCTGAAGGCGATGTGCGAGAAGCTTCTCGCCAACACGGTCATCGAGAACTATACTATCTCCATCGCCTGAGGGTTGTAGGAAATGCGCGATGGCTGAAGTCACCAGCGAATTGATGTTCGAGCTTCTGAAGAAGCTCCATCAGAAACTCGACAGGGTCGACTTTGCCATAAGCGAGTTGCGCGCGGATAATCAAACAGTGCGCGCGCAACTGCATGCGCTGCAGGGTGACGTCAACAACCTACGCGCAACAGTCGGACACTTTGAAAGCCGGTTAGACCGGATCGACAATCGTCTGGAACTGCGCGAGTTCCAGGAAGCCCAGATAAGGTTTGAGCCACAGCCATGAAATCAGCCGTCGTCCAGCTCCCAGGCCTCAACCGTGACCGCGACATGATCGCGGCCCTCACCAAGATCTCCGGCCATGCGCCCGTCACGATCTGGCAGACCGAGACCGAGCTTCCGGATGTTGACCTCATCGTCATCCCAGGCGGTTTCTCCTATGGCGACTACCTGCGCTGCGGCGCCATTGCCGCCCGCATGCCAGTGATGCAGGCGATCAAGGAAAAGGCCGAAAAGGGCGTGAAGGTGATCGGCGTCTGCAACGGCTTCCAGATCCTGGTCGAGGCCGGCATGCTGCCGGGCGCGCTGATGCGCAACCAGTCGCTCAAATTCGTGTGCAAGGAAATCAGGCTCGAGGTCGTCAACGCCGAGACCGACTTCACCCGCGCCTATGCCAAGGGCCAGATCATCCGCTGCCCCGTCGCCCATCACGACGGCAACTATTTCGCCGATGCCGAGACGTTGAAGACGATCGAGGGCAATGGCCAAGTGGTCTTCCGTTACGCAGACGGCACCAACCCGAACGGCTCGATGAACGACATCGCCGGCGTCATCAACGCCAAGGGCAACGTGCTCGGCATGATGCCGCATCCGGAAAACCTGATCGAAGCGGCCCACGGCGGCAACGATGGGCGCGGCATCTTTGCCTCTGCGCTGGACGTCATTGCGGCCTGAAGTAAGCTTCGCTTAACCAACGACCGATAAGGAAAGGCGGCAGTCAGCCGAAAGTTCGCCCATGCGCCGCCTCGCCTTCTCCGCCATACTCCTTGCAGCAGCCGGCCTCACAGCCTGCAAGCCGGAAGCACCGCGCCCGCCGGTAAGCGGTCAGTCGGCACTCGACATCATGGAAAAGGTTGCCGTCGCTGCGAACCGCTGCTGGTTCAAGTCCGGAGACGCCGCGTTCAAGACCTACCAGTTGTCGCCTGAACTGAGCTCGTTCTCCGGTCGCCCACGCATCCTCCTGGTTCGCAAGGGATCGCGTGACGACCGCCCCGTTCTCGTGGTTCAGGCTGAAGGAAAGCCCCCGCGTCTCGACGCTTTCGGCCCTCTTTTGAACGAAGACGTCGCGCCGCGTATCCGCCAGGACGTCGTTCGCTGGGCAAATGGCCGGAACGACTGTTGATCAGAACGGCGGCTGAAAACCCCGATCGACCAGAAGCAGGCGCGACTTCCTGATTTCCCGCTCTGCCATCTCCGGAGTAAGACCGACATCCCTCAATTGCTGCTCAGTCAGTTCTGAGAGATGAGCCCGCGTCCTGCGCCGACGCCACCAAAGCGCCAGCCGAATCACCATACCGCGCAGCGAGATTGCGAAGCGCTCACGCTCGACCGCGACTGGGTCGACCGAAGCATCGGCCGCGATTGTCCTCATTGTCACCATATCGACTGTCCTTGATGTTCACATCGCCAAACCAGTCTATGAATTGACTCCAAGAGAGTGACAATCTATAGAATTGTCCCCATGACAAATTGGCTCCCTTCACTCGATACCGGCACCGGCCCGCTCTACATCCGCATTGCGGACGAGGCAGAGAACGCAATTAAATTAGGAGCGCTCCCGCATGGCGCAAAGCTGCCGCCGCAGCGTGATCTGGCCTATGACGTCGGGGTGACAATAGGGACAATTTCGCGCGCTTACGCCGTGCTGCGTGAACGCGGACTGGTGACGGGGGAAGTCGGCCGTGGCACCTATGTGCAGGCCAGCGACGGCACATCCGTCACGGCTCGCGATCCGGTGTCGATCAACTATGGCGGTACCCGCGCCATCACGCCGCCACCGGGCAAACTGCGTTTCGACACGACGGCTGCAATCGATGTCGGACAAGCGGAAATCGTCGGCCGCATCATGGCGGAAATCGCAGCATCGCATCCGGGCGAGATCTCAAGCTATACCCGCACTCTCTCGCAGGACTGGCTCGAGGCCGGTCGGCAATGGCTGTCTTCCGGCAACTGGAAACCCGATGCCGAGCAGGTCCTGCCACAGCTTGGCGTCCATGCCGGCGTCAACGCAGTGGTGGCCGCGGTCAGTGGCGCAGGCGACCGCATTGTCTGCGAACACCTTACCTACTCTCAGGTTTCGCGCAGCGCCAACCTGATGGGCCGCCAGATTGCACTGGTTGATTCCGACCAGGACGGCATCATGCCAGAGGATTTCGAGCGGGTTTGCGCCCGCGAGCATCCGAAGGCTGCCTTCATCATGTCCTCCGGGCAGAACCCGACGCTTGCGACCATCCCGCTCTCTCGCCGCAAGGAGATCGTCGACATCGCCCGCAAGTACAATGTCTGGCTGATCGAGGATTATCTCTATGGCGGCATGATCGACGACCGCATTCCACTTCTGGCGGAACTCGCGCCCGATCGCACGTTCCTGCTCAATGGCCTGTCGAAGTCGGTCGCAGCCGGTGTGCGCGGCGGTTGGGTCGCCTGCCCGCCGCATATGAGCCAACGGGTCCGCGTCACCCAGAAGATGGTGAGCGGCGGCCTGCCATTCCTGCTCGCCGAAGTGTCGGCCAGGCTTGTGCTTTCGGGAGCTGCCGGCGAAATCCGCAGCAAGGTCCTGACCGAGATCGGTGAACGGGAGGCGGTGGTTCGCGAGCTTTTTGCCGGCAAGGAATTCCGCTCCCACCCGCGCTTGCCCTTCTTCTGGCTGAAGCTGCCTGAGCCCTGGATGTCCGGCACTTTCAAGCAGGCCGTGCTCGATGCAGATGTCTTGATCGACGACGAGGACGAGTTCAAGCCGGCCCGTTCGTCACGCGTCTATCACCATGTCCGCGTCGGCTTCAGTGAGGGCCGCGAACGCTCGATCTCGACCGAGGGATTGAAGACCGTTCGTCGAATTCTCGACCAGTCGCCGCTCGGCACCAGCGCCATCGTCTGACCGTCACGAACGGCCGTCGGATCTCCGTACGGAAAGCGGCAGGAAAGGCCTGTTTGCGCGCATTTTTCAAGTGCGCCGGGCGCGGGCTTGGGTTATAGCCTGCCTCGAAACCGATCTCCCCCAGATCTCCCATTGCCCTGAGAGCCAGATGACCGTTTCCAACTCCCGTCCCATCACCGCAGAATTGATCGCAAGCCACGGCCTGAAGCCGGACGAATACGATCGCATCCTGAACCTGATCGGACGCG
>JAIXSF010000073.1 GCA_027484835.1 Rhizobiaceae bacterium
TCCGATTGTGTCGAGCAGGCCCGCCGCATCCTCACCGATGCCGGCCTTGGGGCAGAACTGCGCGACCGCGAAGCGTGAGGGCGCGATGGCGGCAAGCGTAGAGACGGATGTCGAAAAGCCTGTGGCCGAAACGGTCGATGCCTTTCATCGCGGCCGCTTCCATCTTGTGCAGCCGGTGGGGCGTGGCCATCGGGCCGGCATGGATGCCATGCTGCTCGCCTCGCTGGTCGTTGATGATCGCCCGATCCGGGTTGCCGATCTTGGTGCCGGAGCAGGAGCCGCCGGTCTCGCCGTCGCAAACCGCCTGCCCGGTGCCTCCGTCGTGCTCGTCGAGCGCTCACCCGATATGGCCGCCTTCGCCCGCAAGAGCCTTGCGCTGCCGGCAAACGAAGCGTTTTTTGGGCGCGCGGAAGTCATCGAAGCCGATGTCACCCTGACCGGGCGTGCCCGTGTCGCCGCGGGCCTGCCGGACGATAGCTTCCACCACGTCATCATGAACCCGCCCTTCAACGATCCCGGTGATCGCAAGACCCCGGACGCCTTGAAGGCGGAGGCGCATGCCATGACGGAAAACCTCTTCGACCGCTGGATCCGCACGGCCGGCGCCATCATGATCCCCGGCGGCCAGCTCTCGCTGATCGCAAGACCGCAGTCGATCGCCGAAATCATCGCCGCCTGTGGCAAGCGCTTCGGCGGACTGGAGATCACCGCGATCCACCCGCGCGAAGGCGAAAACGCGACCCGTATCCTCGTCACGGCCATCAAGGGTTCCAGAGCAAGGCTTCAGCTGCGCGCGCCGCTCCTGATGCATGACAACCCCGACAGCCACGCCTTCGCCCGCGTCGTCGACGATCTCAACAATGGCCGCACGGGTTATCTGCGCCTGCGTTGAAAAGACTGATTTTTCCGGGCGTCCCATTGTGTTTGCGCCTCGGCTCCTTACATCTCCGGTCAGATTGAAGATCGTGAGGAGTTGAACGCGACCATGGCAGACTTTCTGAAACGGCTGGTTCCCAAGCGCTTCCAGAAGAAAGGCGTCGTCATTCCGGTCGTCAGGTTGCACGGACCGATCATGAGCGGCGGCTCGCGCTTTCGTCCTGCCCTCAATCTCGCGTCGATCGCCGGTCAGCTGGAAAAAGCCTTCGGCATGAAGGACAGCCCCGCCGTCGCACTCTCGATCAACTCGCCGGGTGGCTCGCCCGTCCAGTCGCGCATGATCTACGATCGCATCCGGGCCCTGGCCGAAGAGAAGAACAAGCGCGTCCTCGTCTTCGTTGAGGATGTCGCGGGATCTGGCGGTTACATGATCGCAATCGCCGGTGACGAGATCATCGCGGACGCGACTTCGATCGTCGGCTCGATCGGCGTCGTCTCCGGTGGCTTCGGTTTCCCGGAACTCTTGAAGAAGATCGGCGTCGAGCGCCGCGTTTACACGGCCGGCGAGAACAAGGTGATCCTCGATCCCTTTCAGCCGGAGAAAGAAAGCGACATCGAATATCTGAAGACCCTGCAGCTGGAGATCCACGGGATCTTCATCGACATGGTCAAGGCCCGTCGCGGGACGCTGCTTTCCGACGATCCGACGATCTTCTCCGGTCTCTTCTGGACAGGCCGCAAGGGCCTGGAACTCGGCCTCGTTGATCGCCTTGGCGGACTGCGCGAGGAGATCAAGACCCGCTATGGCAAGGATGCCAGGCTTGAGCTGGTCGGTGCGCCCAAGGGGCTGTTCGGTCGCCGGGCACCCGGCATCGGTGCCTTCGGCTCCGTCGATCAGATCGCAGCCCAGGCAGTTGCCGGTCTTGCCGAGACGCTCGAAGAAAAGGCACTATGGGGCCGCTACGGTCTCTGATCGAAGCGACGGGCAGAGGCTGACGGGCGAGGGGACATGGCGCAGCTGATATTCTTGACGATCCTGGTGGGCGGCGCCTGGCTGCTATACAGCAGGTTCGTCGCCGATGCGGAGAAACTCGCGGCCAAGTCGCGTGCCGAGGAAAAGGAGCGCCAGAACCAGGCGATCGGCACGCTGATCGAGGATCCTGAGACAGGCGAATACAGGCCGCGCCGAGAAGACGACGACTAACCTTGGATCTGTCTCGCGTGTGTGCGGGCAGGTCTTGGATTGAGTTTGCTGTTTTGAACCGCTAATACTTTTGAACGAAGCCGTTGCAGGAGCGGTAGTTTTTATCTTCTTCTGCGTGCTGGATCTGGAGTCCCATGAACGATATGACGCCGCTTCACGGGATGGCGGGTACAATGGTCGAGGAGATCCGTGCCTTTAACTGGGGCGCGACCACACTTGGACCAATTGAGAACTGGCCGCCGGCGCTCAAAACGACGCTGCGGCTGGTTTTGGCCTCCCGCCAGCCCATGTGCTTCTTTTGGGGTGAAGATCTGCTTCAGTTCCACAATGATGCCTATCTGCCGATTCTCGCGGGTCGGGAGACCAATCCACTTGGCCAGCCATTCCGTGAGTACTGGGCCGATGTATGGGACGGCGTCGAACCTTTCGTGCACCTTGCTCTGAACGGAGAGGGCACCTGGATGGAGAACCTGCCGCTCCAGATCCTCCGAAACGGTGCCCTGCAGGAGAGTTTCTGGACGTTTTCCTACAGCCCCCTCCATGATGATCAGGGTGCCGTCGTTGGTCTGCTCAATGTGGTGACCGAGACGACGGAAGCCGTGTTGGATCGCCGGGCGCTGCAGGACGCCTATCGCGAGGCCCAGAAGCATCTCGACGAGCGCCAGCAGCATGAAGAGGAACTGAAGCTCCTCAATCGCGAACTCGCGCACCGCATGAAGAACACGCTTGCCATGGTGCAATCGATCATCAGCCAGAGCCTGCGCGGCGCGACCTCCATACCCGAGGCCGCAGCGACGATCGGCGCGCGCATTCAGACACTCGCCAAAGCGCAGGACGTGCTGACAGGCATGAGCGTGACGGCAGCCGAGATCTCCGCAATCGCGAGGACGGCTGTCGCCCCGCATGTTGATGGCGACGATCGCATCTCGATCGTCGGCCCCCAGGTCTATCTGTCGGCCCAGCAGGCCCTCGGCCTGTCGCTTGCCATCCACGAATTGGCCACCAACGCCACAAAATACGGTGCGCTTTCCCGTCCCGAAGGTCGCATCACGATCCGCTGGGACAAGCAGGACGACGATCGCTTTACGTTCGACTGGCAGGAAAGCGGAGGCCCGCTGGTGACCGAGCCCACGCGCCGCGGCTTTGGCTCGCGCCTGACCGAACGGGTCGTCTCTGATCTCTTCCAGGGGCAGGCCGGTATCCGCTTCGAACCGGCTGGCGTGGCGTTCTCGCTGCTTGGCAGGCTGCACAACGCGGATGACCTCGACCGATAAGCTGCCCGATGCGGGTCGGCACCCGAGACGCTTGACCCTTCCGCCCGCTCATGGCACCAGACGGGCCGCAACTTGAGCCAACCCGATGGATAGCCCGATGAACACGCCCCTTGCCCCGCATATGGACCCGAAGCGCTCCTTCCAGGCGCTGATCCTGACGCTGCATGCCTATTGGGCGGACAAGGGCTGCGCGGTGCTGCAGCCTTACGACATGGAAGTCGGCGCCGGCACCTTCCATCCGGCCACCACGCTGCGAGCGCTTGGGCCGAAGCCCTGGCGCGCCGCTTACGTGCAGCCCTCGCGCCGTCCCTCCGACGGCCGCTACGGTGAAAACCCGAACCGCCTGCAGCACTACTACCAGTATCAGGTCATCCTGAAGCCGAACCCGTCCAACCTGCAGGAGCTCTATCTCGGCTCGCTGAAGGCGATCGGGCTCGATCCGCTGCTGCATGACATCCGCTTCGTCGAGGACGATTGGGAAAGCCCCACGCTCGGCGCCTGGGGTCTCGGCTGGGAATGCTGGTGCGACGGCATGGAAGTCTCGCAGTTCACCTACTTCCAGGCCGTCTGCGGCATCGACTGCTCGCCGGTCGCGGGCGAACTCACTTATGGCCTCGAGCGTCTGGCCATGTATGTCCAGGGCGTCGACAACGTCTATGACCTGAACTTCAACGGCCGCGAAGGTGAAGAGAAGATCTCATACGGCGACGTCTTCCTGCAGGCCGAGCAGGAATATTCCCGCCACAACTTCGAATTCGCCAATACAGAGATGCTGCATCGCCATTTCATCGATGCCGAGAAGGAATGCCAGGCCCTGCTCGCCGCCGGCGCCCCCTCGGATACGGAAAACCAGCGCCTGCACAAATGCGTCTTTCCGGCCTATGACCAGTGCATCAAGGCCTCCCACATCTTCAACCTGCTCGACGCCCGTGGCGTGATCTCGGTCACCGAACGCCAGGCCTATATCGGCCGCGTCCGTGCCCTGGCGAAAAGCTGCGGCGAGGCCTTCCTGCTGACCGATGCGGGCGGCGCGAACTTCGGCAAGGCTGCGTAAGTCCTAGAATTCCAGCCCCGCTGCCACCCGGTTCTCGATCCTGACCACCAGGCCGTTGATCTTGGCCATCAGGATGTCGAAGTCGATCGGCTTCGTCAGGTAGCTTTCGGCGCCGGCCCCCAGCCCCTCGATGAGCTTTTCCCGGTCGGCAAGCGCTGTCAGGAAGACGAAGGGCATGTTCGAGAATTGCGGATGGTTGATCTGCAATTCCCCGAGCATGGATATTCCGTCCATCTCCGGCATGGTGATGTCGGAGATGACGATGTCCGGCCGCTGGGTCAGAATCTTGTGCAGTCCTTCCTTGCCGTTTTCGGCCTGCAAGACCCGGATGCCCGCATCTTCCAGCTCTTCGACGATCAATTCCCGGACGTCTCTCTCGTCCTCGACGCACAGTACCGTGATCATGCTGTCCTCCTTCTCCCCTTTGGGGATCACGCGGCATGGATGTCCGCTGCCGCATCGGCCTCGCTGGCCCGGGCCGGCCCCTTGACCGGCAGGACCAGGGTAAAAGTCGTTCCTTTGCCGCGCTCGCTTTCGACGAAAATGTCGCCGTCATGCAGGGTGACGATCTGCTTGACGAGCGACAGGCCGATGCCGGTGCCGGCGATCCCGGTCGAGGTGCGGGCGCGGAAATAGGGCTGGAACAGTTTCGGCACATCCTCGGCGTCGATGCCGACGCCCTGGTCGGTGACCGACAGGAACACGAACTCTTCTTCCTGCCAGCCGCGGATCATGATGTCGGGTGCACGCGGCGCGTATTTGATCGCATTGGACAACAGGTTGGTGATCACCTGTGAAATACCCAGCGCATCGCAGCGGATCATCGGCGGCAGGTCGTCGATATCGGTGTCGAAGCGGTGGTGATGGGATGAGAGTTTCTGTCTCTTGATCGCCTGTTCGATGAGCTTCGGCAGAGCGCAATCGACCAGCGACAGCTCTGCCTTGCCTGTCTCCATGCGTCCGGCGGAGAGAAAGCTCTCCATCAGCTCGACCATGCGCGCAACGGCCGAGCGGATCTGCTGCGTCTTTTCTCCGAGGAAGGCCGTGTCGACGCCGTCCTTCTTGCGCAAAAGTCGTTGGGCCGCGCCGTCGATGATCGCAAGCGGAGTGCGGAATTCGTGACTGGTCATGGCCACGAACTGCCGTTGCATGGCGTTGATGTTCTTTTCCTGCTGCAGGGCCTCTTCCAGCGCCGCCGCCTGGGCCGCAATCTCCGCCGTACGCTGACGCACCGTCTTTTCCAGCTCGTCGCGATTGCGAATCAGGTCCTTCTCCGCCCGCTTGCGCACGGTGATGTCGGTGTAGCTCAAGACGTAGCCGCCGTTCGACAAGGGCTCCGAGCGCACGGCCAGCACCTTGCCGCTCGTCCGCTCCCGCTCGAAGCTGTAGGGCAGCCCGAGTTCGGCCTGCTCGACGCGCTCGCGCACCATCGCCTCGTGGTCGCCATCGCCCCATTCGCCCCGGCAGGCATTGTAGCGCAGGATATCCTCGAAGGAGGACCCCGGAGGAAAGAGTTCCGGCGGGATATTCATCAGGTCGTAGAGCCGACGGTTGGCCATCAGTAGCCGCGACCGGTTGTCGAACACGCCGATGCCGCCCGGGATCGCATCGAATACCTGCTCCAGCAAGCCGAAGGCCTTGCGCTGGTCGGCCGTGGCAATCGCCACTTCGGCGAAGATATCGTTTTCCTGGCCCTTGATCCGCCAGATATGAACCTTGACGGGATAGACGGTGCCGTTTCGCCGCCGCTGGATGGTGTCGAAGGAGATCTTCTGTGTCCGTCCCAGCATCAGCGGCACCATGTGCGCTCGGTAGTCGGCCTCGGAAAGTCCGGCCTTCAGTTCTGCAGGTGTCATGGCCGACAGTGCCTGCGCGGAATAACCCGTCCTCACGCTGGCCGTCGCATTGGCCCGGGTAATCTGCAGGCTCTGTGGATCGAAGACATAGATCTCGTCGGTGGAAAGCTCCACCATGTCGAGCAGGGTGCCGGTACAACCATTTCTTTGGGTGATGATCGTGCCGATTTCTTCCGACAGCAGACGAAGGATCGCGAGCTTTTCCTGGCCCATTCGCTTGGAGGATCGGCCAAAGAAGACCACCGTTCCCACTTCCTGGCCTGCGGGATGATGGATCGGCAGGCAATAGACCGTAGCTTTCGGGCGGCCGGTGACAGACGGCAGGATTCCGTCTTCTGGGCAGATGTCGAGCGGCAACGCCAGTTCGGCAGCGCCATTCTGGTGGAACAGGCGATGCCGGTCCAGTTGAGCGTCGGTGAGGTAGATGGCCGAGGCCGATGCCAGGTCGAAAGCGGAAATTCCGGTGATGACGGTGCTGACGTCTGTCAGCACATCCGTCAGTCGACGTTCGGGTGTTGCGGCGCGCAGGATATCGCGATCGGCCAGCAAGGCCCAGACAGGCAGATCGTTCCACGTCATCGGCTGCATGCGCAGGCTCCGGTCAAAAACTGCTCGGGGATCTACATTAGATTGTCCGAATTAAGTGACGTGGAAAAACTTAGGTGCAATTTGAGCCATCCCGGCGGGCTGCGCGGATAAATCGGTGAACTGAATTCACAGGCGTCTTCAGCCATGACTTTCCCATGATGAACCGCTAACCTGCGGCCAATTCAGCTGGGAGCCTGCCGCATCATGTTCACGACACTTGCCATTCTCGCCGCCATCGGCGCCTATCTCGTCTTCATCTACAACGGCCTGGTGAAGGCGCGGCAGATGGCCGAGGAAGCCTGGTCGGGCATTGATGTGCAGCTGAAGCGCCGTGCGGATCTGATTCCCAACCTGATCGAGACGGTGAAGGGGTATGCCGGTCACGAGAAGGGCACGCTCGAAAGCGTTGTCGAGTTGCGCAACAAGGCCCAGGCGGTGCCTGCAGGGGACGTCGCCGGCCGCGCCCAGGCGGAAGGCCTGCTCGGAGCCGCACTCGGCAAGGTCATCGCGCTCGCCGAAGCCTATCCGGACCTGAAGGCCAATGAGAACTTTCTCGAGCTGCAGAAGTCGCTCGAAACCGTCGAGGGCGAGATCCAGATGTCGCGCCGTTACTACAACGGTGCGGCCCGCGATCTGAACGTCAAGGTCGAGAGCTTCCCCAACAACCTCGTCGCCGGCCAGTTCGGCTTCTCGAAGAAACCCTATTTCGAGATTGCCAACGAGGCCGACCGTGCGGTACCGACGGTCAA
>JAIXSF010000378.1 GCA_027484835.1 Rhizobiaceae bacterium
AGGCTTCTTGGCTGAGATGTTCTGGCGCCAATGACACCAAAGCGTCATGAAACGCGCCTAGAGACGCTCTCGACGGAAGCGGATGGAGGCTCAGACATGCTGCGACAGACGGATGCAACGGGTGAAGCCCATGAAGCAGCGCGCGGCGAGGCTCTGATCCTCTCCAATGCTCGCGTCGTGACAACGGGTCATGTGCTGCATGGCTCTGTTGTGGTCGAAAACGGTGAGATCGTAGAAATACACGAAGGCCCGTCACGCCATGCAGAAGCGCTCGACTTCGCCGGCGACTATCTGCTGCCTGGCCTTGTCGATATCCATACCGACCATTTCGAGAAGCACCTCTATCCGCGCGCCCATGTGCGCTGGGATTTCATGCGCGCAGCTTTGGCCCATGATGCCCAGATCATTGGCGGCGGCGTGACCACCGTCTTCGACAGTCTCTGTGTCGGCGCAACCACCGACAATCCCGAGCGCGCCGAGATCCTCAAACCGATGATCGAAGCGCTAGAGCAGGCTCAAAACTCGGGCATGCTGCGGGCCGAACATCTCGTGCACCTGCGCTGCGAACTGACAGACCCGGTGACCCCGCAACTGACGGCCGAGAACATCGACCGCGAGATCGTCCGCGTCATCTCGGTCATGGAGCATTTGCCCGGCATCCGCCAGAGCCGCGACATCGAGGCCTATGTCGCAAGGGCCTGCAAGTCGACGGGCGAAAGCCCCGAACGGGTACGCGAGAAGATCAAGGTTCTGGTCGCCGAAAAGAGCCATATCGCCGCGACGACCCGGCCTGACATCGTCGCCCTTGCCCGCGCGCGCTCCATGCCCCTGATGAGCCATGACGATACCGACGTCGCCCATATCGAGGAAGGTGTCGCCGAGGGCGTATCGATCTCGGAATTCCCCTGTTCGATGGAGGCGGCGGAAGCAGCCCGCGCGGCCGGCATGCACATCGTCGCCGGTGCACCGAACCTCGTGCGCGGTGGCTCGCAATCCGGCAACATCGCCGTGCGGGATCTGCTCGCCGCGCGTCTCGTCGATATCCTGGCATCCGACTATGTGCCGCGCTCGATGCTCGACGCCGCCTTCATGATCGCGGCCGATCCGGGCCTTGACTTCGACCTGCCGAGCGCGGTCGCCATGGTCACACGCACACCGGCGCTCGCCGGCAACCTGCCGGACCGCGGCGCCATCAAGACCGGCCTCAAGGCCGATCTGATCCGCGTCGACCTCCAGGACGGCCATCCTTTCGTCAAATCGGCCTGGCGCTCCGGTCGGCGCGTCGCCTGACCGGGACAAACGTCTGGCTCACTCGTGCCAGGCAGAAGCCAGCACCCTCAGCCAGTTTTCGCGGCAGATCTTGTCGAGTTCGGACTGACCGTAACCACGATCCTTGAGACCGGTGACGAGCCTCTGGTTGCCGACCGCATCCCCGATCACATTCGGAATCGTCGCACCGTCAAAATCCGAACCCAGCGCCACGCAGTCGATGCCCATTCGGTCGACGAGATAGTCGATATGGCTGATCATCGTCGAGATCGAGGTCTCCGCGTCGTCCCGGCCATCTGGGCGCAGCATGGTGACGGCGTAGTTGAGCCCGACCAGACCATGGCTGGCCTTGATCGCATCCATCTGACGGTCGGTCAGATTGCGGGCAACGGGCGTCAGGGCATGCACGTTGGAATGGCTGGCGATCAGCGGCTGGTCGCTCAGTCGCTCGACGTCCCAGAAACCCTTCTCAGTGATATGTGCGAGATCAATCAGGATGCCGAGCCGGTTGCAGGCCCGGATCAGCTCTTCGCCGGCTTTCGTCAGGCCGGGTCCAGTATCGGGGGAGCTCGGATAGGCGAAGGGCACGCCATGGCCGAATATGTTGTTGCGGCTCCAGACCGGCCCGAGCGACCGCAGGCCCGCGGCATAGAAGACCTCAAGCGTTTCGAGGTCGGCGTCGATCGCTTCGCAGCCTTCCATATGCATTACGGCTGCAAAGACGCCGTCGGCCATGGCCTGCCGGATCTCGGCGGTCGTGCGGCAAAGCCGCCAGCTGCCGTCCTGGTCCAGGCGGTGGGCAATCGCCGCCATCTGCAGAGCGACGTCGAGGGACGAGGCCCGATCGAGCGGCGGATCGAGCGGGGTCGCGTAATGCCCGTTCGCGTCGGGCTCACGGAGTGAAAAATCATGCGGCGACGGGATGTAGATCGCGCAAAGCCCGCCTGCCAGCCCACCCTTTTTCGCCCGCGGCGCATCGATATGGCCGGCGCTGGTGCCATTGCGGAATTCGGCCACGGGATTGCGGCCCTCGTTGCGGCTGCGCCAGAGGCGCAGGAGGACGTCGTTATGGCCGTCGAAGACTAGGTTCATGAAGAAGATCCAGAAGTGGAATCGGGCGAACACCCGGATAAGGAGAAAGGCGGAACACCGCGACTGTTTCGGAATCGTTGGACCAAATCATGTCGCGCTTCAAGTCACGCGGCAATTTATCCCGCCGTCCCCGCAACGAACGGCGGAAGCCGGCCGAGCCAGTCGGTCGAAGCCTCATAGGCCGCTGCTACCGACAGGACCGCCTGATCGGCCCGAGGCTTGCCGATCAGCTGGAATCCGCTCGGCAGCCCCTGGGGCGAGAAGCCGGCCGGCAGCGCCGCAATCGGCAGCCCCGCCATGCTCGGGCCGATCACCACCTCCATCCAGCGGTGATAGGTGTCCATATGTTTGCCGGCGATCTCGCGCGGCCAGGGAATGTCGGCATCGAAGGGGAAGACCTGTGCTGCGGGTGCAACGAGGAAATCATAGGCTTCGAAGACCTTGGCGAGGGCCTGATACCAGGCCGTGCGCACGGCCGAAGCCTCGTAGACGTCGGCCGCCTGGATGCGCAGCCCCGAGCGCACCTCGTAGAGGATCTCCGGCTTCAGCGAACCGCGCCGACCGGGATCCTCATAAAAGTCCCGCATGCTGCCGGCGGTGAAGTAGCTGCGCAGCGTCGTCCAGGCCCACCAGAGCCGCTCCATGTCGAAGTCGACGCGAACGGGTTCGACGGCGAAGCCAAGCTTCCGGAAGACACCGAGCGCCTTCTCGTTCAGTTCGAGTACGCCGGGCTCGAAGGGCAGATGGCCGCCGAAGTCGCCGAGCCAGCCGATGCGACCGCCCTTGGCGACGATGGCGGGATCGAGAGCAATGGCAGGACTCTCGAAAGAAGACGGGTCACGAGGGTCGAAACCGGACTGCACGTTGAGAAGCTTCACCACATCCTCGACGGAGCGTCCCATCGGCCCCAGCGTCGCGAGCTGGTTGAGATAGGCGTCCCGCCCAGGCAGCGTCGGGATGCGCCCGAAGCTTGGTCGAAACCCAACGACATTGTTGAAGGCAGCAGGATTGCGCAGTGAGCCCATCATGTCGCTGCCATCGGCGACCGGCACGAGACGGGCGGCAAGCGCGGCCCCCGCCCCGCCGCTCGATCCGCCGGCGGAACGGGTAAGGTCCCACGGATTGCGCGTCACCCCGAAGACGGGATTGTAGCTGTGCGAGCCGAACCCCCATTCCGGCGTGTTGGTCTTGCCGATGATGATCGCCCCGGCAGCCCGGATGCGCTCCACCTGGATGTCATCGAAGTCAGGCACGTAGTCGTGAAAGAGCGGCGATCCGTAGGTGCAGAGAATGCCCTTGGCCTCGCTCAGATCCTTGATCGCAAGCGGCACGCCATGCAGGCTCCCGCGCGCTATCCCTTGCTGCCGCTCCGCATCCTTTACCCGTGCCTCGGCGATCAGGATGTCGCGGGATCGCAGACTGACGAGGGCATTGATCTTTGGATTGAAGCGGTCGATCCTGTCGAGAAAGGACACCATAACCTCCTCGACGGAAAAGGCGCCGTCATCGAGCGCCTTGAGGAGATGGGTCAGGGAAAGGGACGTCGGATCGGACACGCGTTGCTCCGTTACGGTGGACGCAGAGGTCGGGCAGACGGCGACGATGGGCTTGCGGACATTGCCCTGTCAAGCGCCGGGCCGAGCACTCGACGCAGGCCTGCCATGCGCATCCGGAATTCTTTGGAAGCGCCGAAAATAAAAATGGTCAAACGACCAAATTAGAGGCAACATGCCCCAAAAGAAGGTGATGCGGGAACCGTCGAACCCCATCATCAAATCACGGGAACGTCGACGAAACAGGGCGAAAGCCAGCCATTGCGCCGCTCGGCGTCGATCTGGCCTCGTCAAAAAGGGGAGAATTCCGCATGCCCGAAAGCTGGCACGTGACTTGCGTGAGACCCTCTGCGCCATACCGCGACCGGCAGGCTCTGCCGAGCGACGGATCAACAAAAGCATATTGCGCATAACCCGAACGCCAGGGGGCACGGCTTGAGTTCCGCATCTGACAAGGCAGCCATCGAAATCCGCGGCGTGAGCCGCGTCTACGGAACCGGACAGGACAAGGTCACCGCACTCGACGGGATCTTCCTCAAGATCAGGGAAAACGAGTTCTTCACGCTGCTGGGACCTTCCGGCTGTGGCAAGACCACGCTTCTGCGGCTGATCGCCGGCTTCGACTTCCCCACCACGGGGGAGATCCTTTTGCACGGTGAGGACATCGCCCCGCTCCCGCCCTTCCGCAGACCGGTCAACACGGTCTTCCAGTCCTACGCCCTTTTCCCGCACATGACGGTTGCCGACAACATCGGCTTCGGTCTGAAAATGCTCGGCAAGCCAAAGGCCGAGACCGAGGCGCGCGTGGCCGAGATGCTCGAACTCGTGCATATGACCAAGATGCGCGACCGCCAGGTGGGCCAGATCTCAGGCGGCCAGCAGCAGCGTGTGGCGCTTGCCCGCGCACTCGCCCCGAAGCCGAAGGTCCTGCTGCTCGACGAGCCGCTGTCGGCGCTCGATTACAAGCTGCGCAAGGAAATGCAGATCGAGCTGAAGCGCGTGCAGGCGGAAACCGGCATCACCTTCATCTTCGTCACCCACGACCAGGAAGAGGCGTTGACCATGTCGGACCGCATTGCGGTCATGTCGACGGGCAGTCTGCGCCAGGTCGGCTCGCCCTGGGACATCTACGATCGTCCCGCCGAGCGCTTCGTCGCCGACTTCATCGGCGAGACCAATTTCCTCGAGGTCGACGTTGCAGCGGTCCAGGGCGACCGCGCGACGGTTCGCCTGAGGTCGGGCCGCGAGATCCCGGCCACCTTCCCGGAGAACACCACGCCATCCGGCAAGGTGACGATCGTCATCCGTCCGGAGCATGCGGCCATCGTTGAGCCGACGGATGCAGCAACGCTGAAAGGCACGGTCGAAAACGTCGTCTATCTCGGCACCGACACGACCATCAACGTCCGTCTCGAAGGAGGATCGCTCTTCAGCGTTCGCCAGCAGAACAGTCGAAGTGGCAGCTGCGGGGTGACCGAAGGCCAGTCCGTCGGCATCCTGGTCAGCGACGATGTCGCGCAGATCCTGAGGGATTGACGATGAGCGCGATGAAAACGGCCCCCGAAACTGCCCGATCGCGCGACGTCAAGAACCGCTGGCTGCTCAGCCTCCCGGCCCTC
>JAIXSF010000277.1 GCA_027484835.1 Rhizobiaceae bacterium
CCCCCGGAAAATCAACTGCGGCCTTTTCGTCAGTCGAAGCTGACGCCGAACTTGTAGCTGGCGGAGACCCCGAACATCAGCTGGTTTTCGCTGCCTTTCTGGCGCACCAGGCTCGAGTCTGCCGCGGGACCCGCAAGCCGCTTGTATTCGGTAAAGGCGCTCATGGTGATCTTGTCGGTGGCGTTCCAGGTGATCGCGCCACCCGCACCATAGGAGATGACGCCGCCATCCGGATTGTACTGGCTGAGGCCCGAGGCTGCGGATTCGGCTGCATCCACGCCGTAATAGGCATTGGTGTAACCGCTGGTCGCGAAGGTCAGGCGAGGACCAGCCGAGATGCGCAGATCGGGGGCAATATCGGTGAAGGCGTCGACAGCAACATCGGCAACCAGGCCGTCATGGGCGCGGATGCCCTGGCGGACTTCGGCCCGGGCGCGCACCCAATCGGTCACGTAGACATCGGCAAAGCCGCCGAGTTCACCGCCCCACTTCACCTCGGAGAGACCGATCAGTGCATCATCTGTCCCTGCATCGCGAGACGGCAGGAACTTGCCGACGACGCCAGCGCGCAAGACGTCGGTGTCGTAAATCGCAAACGACGGATTGTCATTGCGCGAGGCGAAGCGCGGGGTCCCGCCGCGACCGACCGAGATGATCGGCGAGAAGAACAGCTTGCGATCCTTGGAGCCTTCGAAAGTCGGCGCAGAGATGCCGGAGCCGCCAAGCGTGATGTACCAGTTGCCGGAGAAGAAGCCGTCGGCAAGCGCCGGCGAAGTCGAAATCACTGTCGATGCGGCAAAGACAGCGGCAATACGCAGCCTGTTCATGAAGACCCCCAAGAAAACGCAGAACGAAAGACCCGAAGGTCGTGACTTCATCTTCGTTCAATATTTCAGGAATCTGTTACGGGACCTTTAACCACGTCGCGGCGGCCATCGTCCTGCTTCGCGGACCATCAGCAACGCTGATCGATCCATCAGCCAAGCTTCTGGAATCACGGCGAAATCAGACAATCCTGCCGACAAGTCGAGTGTTCTGGGCAGATTCGTGTTTCGGGTGCGTGTTTCGCCTTGACCTTGCCCTCGTCGGCGACTTTCCTGCGCTGCAACGAGAACAGGAGATCCTCATGGCCGTCGACACATCCGCCCGAACCCCCACCTTCACCTATGTCGACGGCGAGTGGTTTTCCGGCAATCCGCCGTTGATCGGTCCGGTCTCGCATGCAATGTGGCTGGGCTCGACCGTGTTCGACGGCGCGCGCTGGTTCGACGGCATCGCGCCCGATCTCGACCTGCATTGCCAGCGCGTCAACCGCTCGGCCGAGAACATGGGCATGAAGGCCGTCGTGGCGGCCGAAGAAATCGAACGCCTCGCCTGGGAGGGCATTGCCAAGTTCGACGGCAAGACGGCGATCTACATTAAGCCGATGTACTGGGCCGAACACGGCCAGATGGGCTCGGTCGTCGCGGCTGATCCGGAATCGACCCGGTTTGCGCTTTGCCTCTTCGAGGCGCCGATGCACACCGCCAAGCCTTCCTCGCTGACGCTCTCTCCCTTCCGCCGCCCGACGCCGGAATGCGCGATGACCGACGCCAAGACCGGCAGCCTCTATCCGAATTCCGGCCGCATGATCATCGATGCGCGCAAACGCGGCTTCGACAATGCGCTGGTGCGCGACATGAATGGGAATGTGGTGGAGACCGCATCCTCCAACGTCTTCATGGTCAAGGACGGGATCGTCTACACGCCGGCTGCCAACCGCACCTTCCTTGCCGGCATCACGCGGGCCCGGATCATGGGGCTGCTCCGCGAAGCGGGCTTCGAGGTTCGCGAGGCGACGCTTTCGGTGGAAGACTTTATGAATGCCGACGAGATCTTCCAGACCGGCAACTATTCCAAAGTGGTGCCGGTGACACGGCTCGACGACGCGCAATTTCAGGAAGGCCCCGTGACTCGCAAGGCGCTGGACCTTTACATGGACTGGGCAAAGTCGACCGCCGGCACGGACGGCTGAACCCACGCGACAGCCTGCCCGCGTCCGGGCCGCTTGATCGCGGCCCCTCGCCTCTCTATCTCTCGCTGAGCTGAATGTTTCCATTCCCGGAAGGATATCCCTTGTCCGTCTTCAAGAACCTGCCCTCCCCGCCCGTCGCCACCCAGAAGCCCATCATGGATACCCGCCACGGGATTACCCGCACGGATGACTATGCCTGGCTGCGCGCCGACAACTGGCAGGCGATGTTCAAGGATACCTCCATCCTCGATCCGGAAATCCGCAGCTACCTGGAGGCCGAGAACGCCTATATGGAAGCGGCGATGGCCGACACGAAAGAGCTGCAGGGCCAGCTCTTTGCCGAGATGAAGGGCCGTATCAAGGAAGACGATTCCTCGATCCCGATGAAGGATGGCCCCTTTGCCTATGGCTCTGCCTTTGTCACCGGCGGCGAGCAGCCGCGCTATTTCCGCATCCCGCGCGACGGCAATCCCAAGGACGAGACGATCCGCGATCTGCTGCTCGACGGCGACAAGGAGGCTGTCGGCAAGGATTATTTCCGCCTGTCCGGCATCGATCACACGACTGACCACGCCTTCGGCATCTGGGGTTACGACGACAAGGGATCGGAATACTACACGCTGCGCATTCGCGATCTCGCCACCAAGCAGGATCTCGACGATGTGCTCGAAAACACTGCCG
>JAIXSF010000498.1 GCA_027484835.1 Rhizobiaceae bacterium
CTTTTCCGGATCGTCGGCAAAACCCGGCGCAATAATCCATTCGACGAGTAGCGGCATCGCCAGCTGCATGCCGATGGTCAGAATGAGCAGGACCGAGAAGAGGACTCCGAAGACTTCCTCAGAGAAGCGCTTGGCACCATCGATCCCGTTTGCTTCGATCTCCTTGGCGAAGAGCGGCACGAAGGCGGCGTTGAAGGCGCCCTCGGCAAACAGCCGGCGGAAGAGATTGGGGAAGCGGAAGGCGGCGTAGAAGACATCGGCAACCGGGCCCGTGCCAAGTGCCGCGGCCATCAGGGTTTCGCGGGCAAAGCCGAAAATGCGACTGCCGAGCGTCGCCCCGCCGACGGTCATGAATTTCTTGACGAGGCTCATTCCGTTACGCCCTGGCCTTCTTTGGCGGGACGATGCTGCGCGACTGCGGCAGGGTCGTGACGGTGCCGGCCATGGGCTGATCCCGGTTATGATCCTTCGTCTCGTCCGGCTGATCGGTCATCACAGGCTTCAGCCGCGCCACGATATTGGCCTGACGGTTCTCATTGGTCACCTTCTGGCCGACGAGGTCGGTGACATAGAAGGTGTCGATGACCTTTTCCCCGAAGGTGGTGATGCGGGCCGACTGGATGTCGAGCGACAGGTCAGACAGGGCTGCGGTGATCTCGGCGAGAAGGCCGATGCGGTCGAGGCATTCCACCTCGATGACGGTAAACTTGTTGGAGAGCGCGTTGGAAATACGCACGTCCGGCTGGACCGGGAAGGTCTTGTTCTTCTTCTTGCCCTTCGACCGCGTGGCGATGACTTCCGGCAGACGCTTGCGGCCTGAGAGCACGTCCTCGATCATCTTGGAGATCGTCGCTCCGCGGCGCATCTCGTCCTCATCGATCGGAAATTCGCGGTTGATCAGGATCGCATCGAGTGCTCGACCGTCTGATGTCGTGAAGATCTGGGCGTCGGCGATGTTGGCACCGGCCGCAGCACAAGCGCCGGCAATGATCGACAGAAGTCGCGGATGGTCGGGCGAGAGCACCGTGATTTCGGTGATCGCGTGGAACTGATGGGTGCGCACCATTGTGGCAAGCGCCTGGCCGGATTTGTCGGCCTGGCGGATGAAATGGGCGTGGCGCACCTGATCCTCGAGATCGACCGAGAGCAGGTAGGGCTCGTAATGCAGCTTGGTATAGGTGCGCTGGTCCTTCTGGCTCCAGCCGTCGAGCGCCAGGGTGAGCTGCTCGGCGGCATGCTTGGCGCGCTCCTTGCGGGACACCTGGCTGAAGCCGCCGGAGAGCAAAAGTTCGGTCTCGTAATAGAGCGTGCGCAGGAGCTGGCCCTTCCAGCCGTTCCAGACGCCGGGGCCAACCGCGCGGATATCGCAGATCGTCAGCACCAGCAGCATCTTCAGGCGGTCGAGCGACTGCACCTTCTCGGCAAAGTCGGTGATCGTCTTGCGATCATGCAGATCGCGGGTCTGGGCGACCATGGACATCAGAAGATGCTGATCGATCAACCAGGCGACCATTTCGGTCTGCTTCGGCGACAGGCCGAGACGCGGGCAGAGCTTGCGCGCCACCTTGGCACCGGCCACAGAGTGATCCTCCTGGCGGCCCTTGGCGATGTCATGCAGCAGCACCGCAACATAGAGGGTCTGGCGATCCTCGATCTCCGGCATGATCTTGTTGGCGAGAGGATGGATTTCCTCCGCCTTGCCCTTGTCGATCTCCGAGAGGACCTCGACGGTGCGGATCAGATGCTCGTCGACGGTGTAGTGATGATACATGTTGAACTGCATCATCGAGACGATCTTGCCGAATTCCGGCATGAACCGACCGAGCACGCCGGCTTCGTTCATGCGGCGCAGGATGAAGCCGGGATCCTTGCGCGAGGTCAGGATCGACAGGAAAAGACGGTTCGCCTCCTCGCTTTCGCGGAAATCATTGTCGATGAGCGACAGCGAACGGGTGACGGCTTTGAGCGCATCCGGATGAAATTCGAGCCCGTTTAGATCGGCCACATGGAAGAGGCGCATGATCGACATCGGGTCCTTCTTGAAGACACCGGGATCGGCAAGCGCAATACGACCGCGATCATCGATGAATTCGCTGGCACCAGGGATCTTGCGCGGACGGTTGGCGAAGCGGCCGAGCATGCCGCCAATGCCGGGAGCGGCCTTGGCCTGCTGGTCTTCCAACGCTGCGGCAAAGATGCGCGTGAGATCGCCGACATCCTTGGCCACCAGGAAGTAATGCTTCATGAAGCGTTCGACAGCGGAGAGACCCGGGCGGGCCTGATAGCCTAAGCTTTTGGCGATTTCCGGCTGGATATCGAAGTAGAGGCGCTCTTCGGGCTTACCCGTCAGGTAATGCATGTGGCAGCGGACGGCCCAGAGGAAGTCGTCCGCCTTCTGGAAGAGGCGCCATTCGGCGCGGGAGAGGACGCCGAGGCGCACCAGATCGTCGGTGTCGCGGACGTGGTAATTGTATTTGGCGATCCAGAAGAGGGTCTGCAGATCGCGCAGGCCGCCCTTGCCTTCCTTGACGTTCGGCTCGACCAAATAACGGCTGTCCCCCGCCTTGCGATGACGCTCGTCGCGTTCGGCAAGCTTGGCGGCGATGAATTCCGGCGCGGTGCCGGTCGTCACTTCCTGGTCGAAGCGGTGCTGGAGTTCCGTCACCAGCGCCTCGTCGCCGCAGATATGGCGCGTTTCGAGGATCGCCGTGCGAATGGTCATGTCCGACTTCGATAGGCGGATGCATTCCTCGACCGTGCGGGTCGCATGGCCGACCTTGAAGCCGACATCCCAGAGCAGATAAAGCACGAACTCGACCGCCTTGTGCATGGCGGGGCCAGCCTTGGCCGGAAGCAGGAAGAGCAGGTCGATATCGGAGCCGGGCGCCAGCGTGCCGCGACCGTAACCGCCGACGGCCGCGACGGAGAGACCATCCGTATCTTTCGGATAGACATGGGTACGGGCGAACTCGAAAATGACCGAGATCAGCTGATCCTGGATCCAGGAGATGCGGTTGGCGCAGTTCATGCCGCTGCCATCCTCGAAGAGCTTCAGCCGCGCCTGCTCACGCGCATCGGCGGACGCCTTCTTCAGGATCGGCAGAAGCTTCGAGCGGGTCTCGAGCATGTTGCCGCAGCCGGGCTCCGCCACTGCTTTACAGGACGCCCTCAGGGCATCGATGTCGAGGAGGTCGTCGAAGGCGAGGTCTGCTTTGGCCATGGGGGCTGCATCATCTCTTGGGAACCCGGGAATCAGCCGGGATTGGTGGCGCTATAGCGCCTTTCGGGCGCGATTGACAGGCACTCTACCGGTCAAGACTTGCCAAGTTGTTTCTTGAGATCATAGAGCGCGTCGAGCGCCTGGCGAGGCGTCAGATCGTCAAGATCGAGTGACCGCAGGGCTTCCTCGACCTTGGAGGGGCCGGCCTTCTGGATTTCCTCGCGACGAACCGCGACCTGGAACAGTGGCAGATCGTCGATCAGCTGGGCAGCCGGGTTCTTGCGATCGCTGTCTTCAAGGCGGGTCAGGACCTCCCGGGCACGCGACACCACGGCTGCCGGCAGACCGGCAAGACGCGCAACCTGGATGCCATAGGAGCGATCGGCAGCACCGGGGCCAACCTCATGCAGGAAGATGACGTCGCCGTCCCATTCCTTGACGCGCATGGTGACGTTCGACATGCGGGCAAGCTTTTCGGACAGCGCCGTGAGTTCGTGGAAGTGGGTGGCAAACAGCGAGCGGCAGCGGTTTGCCTCATGCAGATGCTCAACGGCAGCCCAGGCGATGGAGAGGCCGTCGAAGGTGGCCGTGCCACGGCCGATTTCATCCAGGATGACGAGCGAACGATCCGTCGCCTGGTTTAGGATGGCGGCCGTTTCGACCATCTCGACCATGAAGGTGGAGCGGCCGCGCGCCAGATCATCGGAAGCGCCGACGCGGGAGAAGAGGCGATCGACGATCCCAATATGCGCGGCACCAGCCGGCACGAAGGAGCCCATCTGGGCCATGATGGCGATCAGCGCGTTCTGGCGCAGGAAGGTCGACTTACCGCCCATGTTGGGACCGGTCAGCAGCCAGATGGCGCCGGGGCCTTTGGTATCATTGGGCGAGAGATCGCAATCATTCGCGATGAAGGGGCTGGCGGCCTGACGGCGGAGCGCCTGCTCGACGACCGGATGGCGGCCGGCCGTGATGGCGAACATCCTGGAGTCATCGACCAGCGGGCGGCAATAGCCCTGCTCTTCTGCAAGGGCAGCAAGACCGGCGGCGACATCGATCACGGCAAGCGCCCTCGCGGCGGCCTTGATCGGCTCGGCAGCGGCAATCACCTGAGACACCATCTGGTCGAAGGCCGCCAGTTCGAGCGAGAGCGCCTGGCCGGCGGCATTGGCGATGCGGCTTTCGAGATCGGCAAGTTCTGTCGTTGTGAAGCGCATGGCATTGGCCATGGTCTGGCGATGGATGAAGCGGGACTTCGCCTCATCCGTGTCGGTCATCGGACCGGCATTGCCGGCGGTCACCTCGATGAAATAGCCGAGCACATTGTTGTGCTTGATCTTCAGCGACTTGATGCCGGTTTCCTCGGCATATTGCAGCTGCAGCCCCGCGATCACCCGGCGGGACTGGTCGCGCAGTGCGCGCAGTTCATCGAGCTCCGGAATTGCACCATCGCGCAGGAAGCCGCCATCACGCTTCAGGAGCGGAAGCTCGTCGGCCAGCATCGATGCAAGGCTGGAGCCAAGATCGGCGGGGAGCGCCGCGAGATCGGCCAAGGCCTCTGTGAGTTCCTTCGGCAGGCTCGAGGGATCGAGCAGGCGGCCGACCTCGGCGGAGGCGGCAAGGCCGGCGACGATGGCGCCGAGATCACGCGGGCCGCCGCGATCGAGCGCCAGGCGGGACAGCGCGCGGGGCATATCGGGCACGCGCTTCAGGGCGTCACGCAGGCGGTCGACGAGCAGGCCGTCGGCAAGCAGATGGGCGATCGAATCCTGGCGGTCGGAGATGGCTTCCGGGTCTGTCAGCGGCGACATCAGGCGCTCTGCCAGCAGGCGGGCGCCGCCGCCGGTGACGGTGCGGTCGATGGCCTTCAGGAGCGAGCCGTTGCGCTCGCCAGACAGCGTCTTCACCAATTCGAGATTGGCGCGGGTAGCGGGGTCGATGAAGAGGGTCGAGGCGGCGTTCTGGCGTTCGGGCAGGCCGAGCGGCGGTCGCTCGGAGATCTGGGTCTTCTCGACATAGGCGACGGCTGCAGCGGCAGCGGCAATCTCGGCGCGCGAGAATGCGCCGAAGCCATCGAGCGTTCCGACGCCGAAGTAACGGGCGATGCGGCCTTCGGCGGACGCGCTGTCGAAGAGCACGCCGGGCTGGGGCACGACCACGCGGCCAAGCACGTCGAAGGCAGGCTTAAGTTCCTCGTCGTGGAAAAGCGTATCCGGCACGATGAGTTCGCGCGGCTCAATGCGCAGGATGTCGGCCAGCAGGCGCGTCTCAGTGGTTTCGGCGAGGCGGAAGATGCCCGTGGAGATATCGATCCAGGCGAGCGCCAGCTGCGGGGCGGATCCGCCCCGGATGCGGGCCAGCGCCATCAGGTAATTGGATTCGAACGGCGAGAGGAGCTTGTCCTCGGTGATCGTGCCTGGCGTGACAAGGCGGACGACGTCGCGCTTCACGACCGACTTCGAGCCGCGCTTCTTCGCTTCGGCCGGGTCCTCGACCTGTTCGCAGACGGCAACCCGGAACCCAAGGCTGATCAGCTTCTGCAGGTAGTCATCGGCCGCATGCACGGGCACGCCGCACATCGGGATATCCTGGCCGAGATGCTGGCCGCGCTTCGTCAGCGTGATCCCGAGCGCACGCGAGGCATCAACCGCATCTTCGAAGAACAGCTCGTAGAAATCGCCCATGCGATAGAAGAGCAGGCTGCCAGGATTGGCGGCCTTGATCTCGATGAATTGCTCCATCATCGGGGTCGCCGTGGCGCGGCTCTCCTCCGAGGTCAGCTCGGCGACGTTCAGGACATCACTCGGGGCGGCTTGATATAGCGTCACGGGCTCAATGTTTTCTTGAAAAGGAAGTCGTGCAACACTAACGACTTAAGGCGAGGAAAAACAACCAGGATGGGCCGGCGATCGCCCGCTGCCCACAACAA
>JAIXSF010000107.1 GCA_027484835.1 Rhizobiaceae bacterium
ATGAACACGGCCGATGGCCGCTATATGGTCGAGTGGGA
Source organism: Rhizobiaceae bacterium (assembly GCA_027484835.1). Classification (GTDB taxonomy): domain Bacteria; phylum Pseudomonadota; class Alphaproteobacteria; order Rhizobiales; family Rhizobiaceae; genus Allorhizobium. The sequence continues at coordinate 39 of JAIXSF010000107.1, forward strand.
CAAGGACGATCTCGACACGCTGAAGATCCTGAAGATCGACGTTTTGGCGCTCGGCATGCTCACCTGCCTTGCCAAGGCCTTCAAGCTCCTGTCCGCGCATTACGATCGTCACGAGACCCTGGCCTCGGTCAATCAGGACCAGTGTCCGGAGGTCTACGACATGATCTGCAGGGCTGACACGATCGGCGTCTTCCAGATCGAAAGCCGCGCCCAGATGAGCATGTTGCCGCGTCTCAAACCGCGCAAGTTCTATGATCTGGTGATCGAGGTGGCGATTGTCCGACCCGGTCCGATCCAGGGCAACATGGTCCATCCCTATCTGAAACGCCGCGAAGACCTGCTGGCCGGCCGGCCGATCGACTATCCGAGCGATGAACTGCGCAGTGTGCTGGAGCGCACGCTGGGCGTCCCCCTTTTCCAGGAACAGGCCATGCAGATCGCCATCACGGCTGCCGGCTTCACCCCGGGAGAGGCCGACAAGCTGCGCCGGGCCATGGCCACCTTCCGCCGTACCGGCCAAGTCTCCAGCTTCCAGAAGCGCATGATCGAGGGCATGGTGGCCAATGGCTATGATCCCGATTTTGCCGCCCGCTGCTTCAGCCAGATCGAAGGCTTCGGCGAATACGGCTTCCCGGAAAGCCATGCGGCCTCCTTCGCCCTGCTGGTCTATGTCTCCTGCTGGTTCAAGGCCTTTTATCCGGATGTCTTTTGCGCCGCGATCCTCAATTCCCAGCCCATGGGCTTTTATGCTCCCGCCCAGCTCGTGCGGGACGCACGCGAACACGGCGTCGATATCCGCCCCGTGGATGTCAATCATTCGGATTGGGATTGTCTTCTGGAGGGCGACGAAGATGGAGTACCTGCCTTCGACACCGGCCGCATCGCCGGCCGTCATCGCTCGATGAAGAGCGTTATCCGCTCGAAAAGGGCAGTCCGGCTCGGCTTCCGCCAGATCAAGGGCCTGCCGAAAGAGGCCGCTGATCTCCTCGTTGCGCGAAAGGGGACGGGTTATGATTCCGTCCGCGATCTGTGGCTGCGCACGCGGCTTCCCCGCGCCGTCATCGAAAAGCTTGCGGATGCGGATTGTTTTTCGTCGCTCGGCCTGTCCCGGCGGGACGCCCTTTGGGCCGCCCAGGCACTGGATGGCAACGCTGCGGTCGAGGTCCTGCCTCTGTTCGAAACCGTGCGGCAGGGCGAACTTCAGGAAGAGGCGGAGATGACACTCCCTTCGATGCCACCGGGAGAGGAGGTTTTGAGCGATTATCGCACCTTGACCTTCTCCCTGAAGGCCCATCCTGTGTCCTTCCTTCGCGAAGCCATGCACAAGGCCGGCCTTCGGTCCGCCGCGGATCTGGAGGCGATGCCGCATGGAGCAAAGGTACAGATTGCCGGTCTGGTCCTCGTCCGGCAGCGTCCGGGTTCGGCCAAGGGTGTGATTTTCATGACCTTGGAGGACGAGACGGGGACTGCGAATATCATCGTCTGGCCGAAGGTCTTTGAACAGTATCGTCCGATCGTCATGGGTGCCCGGCTGGTGGCCCTGCGCGGGCGCCTGCAGAAGGCCCATGGCGTCATCCATGTCGTGGCTGATCATCTGGTCGATGCCAGTTCAAGGCTGGGTCTGCTGCTCGGAGACCTGAAGACCCTCGATACGCTTGCCCATGCCGACGAAGTCCGTCGTCCGGGCGTCGACCAGCGACAGGCAAAGCAGGAAAAGCTCGCCCGGCCGCCCCTGCCGGCCGCCCCGCCTCCCGGCCACCCGAGACGCAGCGCCATGGCCGATCTCATGCCCAAGGGCCGCAACTTCCATTGACCATCCACCATCGGGAGATGATCACATCTGCATCGTCCTCCGCGATTTTTCTTGACAAAGGGCATCTTGTTTACGAGAAAGGCGACAGTGAATGTCATGTTTGACGAGTGCCCCGACCATGCTGGTCTGCAGCTGCAATTACATCACCGACAAGGACATCAAGGCGGTCATCACCGAGATGCTTGATGAGGACTGTTGGCAGTTGATCGTGCCCGGCAAGGTCTACCATGCCATGGGCAAGCGCGGTCGCTGCTGTGGCTGCTTCCCGAACGTGGTCGACATCATCATCCGCACGACCGAAGAATATCACGCCGCCCGCAAGACCGAGGAAACCAAGGTCATCAACTTCATGGAGCGCCTCAAGCAGTTCCATGAAGAACAGAAGGCAGCGCTCGCCGAGCGCCGCCAGGCCATGATCTCCGCGCGCCACGCTGCTGGCTGAGGCTGAGCGACCCATTCGCCAGGCAATCGCCACGGCCAGATTTCTGTCCTCCAGACCATTTGAAACCCACGCTGCAACACGGTCAGCCACAGTCCGCCTGCGGCAACCACCAGGCGTCTTCATGGCGCCCAGGATTAGAACCCTTCTAAAAACTACTCGACACGGCAAAATGCCGAGGCTAGAGTTCCACCATTATTTTCAGACGAGGGAAGACATTATGAAGGGTGATCCGAAGGTCATTGAACGGCTCAACGAGGCGCTGTTCCTCGAGCTCGGCGCAGTCAACCAGTATTGGCTGCACTACCGCCTGCTCAACGATTGGGGCTACACGAAGCTCGCCAAGAAGGAGCGCGCCGAGTCGATCGAGGAAATGCAGCACGCCGACAAGATCATCGATCGGATCATCTTCCTCGAAGGTCACCCCAATCTGCAGACGGTCGCTCCGCTGCGCATCGGCCAGAACGTCAAGGAAGTGCTGGAAGCCGATCTCGCCGGCGAATATGACGCCCGGACCTCCTACAAGGCCTCGCGCGACGTCTGTTATCAGGCCGGCGACTATGTCTCGATGAAGATCTTCGAACAGCTCCTGATCGACGAGGAAGGCCATATCGACTTCCTCGAGACGCAGCTCGAACTATTGTCGAAAATCGGCGAAGAGAAGTACGGCCAGCTCAATGCCGACTCGGCAGATTCCGCCGAGTGATTTGACCCGATCCGCATGATCAAAGCCCCGCTTGCGGGGCTTTTTTCGTTTGCATGACCATCACCCCCTACTTCACGTCTTCGAGGCAATGATCGCTCCTGTCGCAAGCCGGAACTTGCGGGCGAGATTGCTGAGCGCCAGGGGAGTGCCGCAACACGCGCCCGGTTGCTGAAGACAATCAAACGGACGGAAAAGCCGAAGCGATCAGCGCTCGCGCCGCGCCATGAAGGCAAGCCGTTCGAAGAGATGAACGTCCTGCTCGTTCTTCAGCAAGGCACCGTGCAATCGGGGAAGGGCATTCTTGGCCTCGCCGCGCAGATCGGCTGGATCGACATCTTCCGCGACCAGAAGCCGGATCCAGTCCAGCGCCTCGGATGTTGAAGGCTTCTTCTTCAGGCCCGGCGTTTCCCGGATCTCGTAGAACTGGGTCAGGGCATTGCTCAGAAGCGTCTTCTTGATGCCGGGATAGTGCACCTCGACGATCTTCTCCAGCGTCTCGGCATCCGGAAACCGGATATAGTGGAAGAAGCAGCGGCGCAGGAAGGCATCCGGCAGCTCCTTCTCGTTGTTGGAGGTAATGATGACGATCGGCCTGATCCGGGCCGTGACCGTCTCACCCGTCTCATAGACGTGGAACTCCATCCGATCGAGTTCCTGCAGGAGATCGTTGGGAAACTCGATGTCCGCCTTGTCGATTTCGTCGATCAACAGCACGCACTTCTTCTCGGCGGTAAAAGCCTGCCAGAGCTTGCCCTGGCGGATGTAGTTTTTGACATCGTTGACCCGGGCGTCACCCAGCTGACTGTCACGCAGTCGCGAGACCGCATCATACTCGTAAAGGCCCTGCTGTGCCTTGGTGGTCGACTTGACGTTCCATTCCAGCATCTCGAGCCCGAGCGCTGTCGCAACCTGTCGGGCAAGCTCGGTCTTGCCGGTTCCGGGTTCGCCCTTGACCAGCAACGGACGCTCCAGACGGATCGCAGCATTGACGGCGATCATCAGATCCTTGTCTGCGACATAGTCGGCGGTACCCTTGAATTCCATGATTTGTCAGCCTCGTTCATCGTCACCTAGAAGCTAGTGGCGCCTCCCGTGAGGTGCAAGCCGGACAGCCGGTATCGGCGCCGACATCAGATAAAGCTTGTGTTTTGGCCGCAATCTGACAGGCTGATTCCACGAATGCTGATGCGTGTCCGTCTGCAAGCATCCCCAGAGCGGGTCTCAGGCACCGGACATCACCGACCTTCTCCACGACCCCACTTTCCTCGGCCGGATACCCAGTCCGGCTGCAATCGCCCGCGTATAGGCGGGTGTCATCCAGTGACCGAAGATTCGGCGACACATCTCGCCGGGTCTTCGTTCCGTGCGCGGCGTCTGAGCCGCAGGAGATCCCATGAGCAGACACCTCTATTCCATCGGCGACCTCCTGATTCTGAAGGAAGGCCCCGTTCGCCTTGCCCGCAGCAACGGCGCCTGCAAGGTTCTGGCCACGCTGCCGGAAACCGGCGGAAGCCGGCAATATCGGGTTCGGTTCGAAAGCGAGAGCTTCGACCGTTGCGTTGCCGAAAGCGATATCGATCCCAGCCGCAGCAAGGCATCCGCCCGGGCACCGGCCACTCCGAAAAAGGATACATCATCATGGCTAAAGGCCAGCAGCGTTCGAACCGCGAAGTAAGAAAGCCGAAGCAGGAGAAGTCGAAGCCAACAGCAGCGCCGGTTTCGACCTTCTCCACGCAGATCAAGAATGCAGAAGCAGCTTCCCCCAAGAAGCGCTGAACAACCCGCCCGGACCCGCCCCAGAGGCCTGTCCGGGCGACGTTTCGCCGCCCGAAGCGGCAGGCCCCCTCACGCATTCACCTTTCCCTTTTCATCGAAGATGCGCTAAGGGCTGGCGCATGACTTCGACCTCTTTCACCCTCCTGCTCGGCGGCAGCCTGAGCATAACCGATCGCCTCCTGGCGTTGACCGAAGGAAGCCGTGTGATTGCGGCTGACAGCGGCATGCGGCATGCGGCGGACCTTGGGATGACGCCCGAGCTTTGGGTTGGAGATTTCGACAGCAGCGACGCCGCGCTGATCGAGCGTTTCCCGACCGTCGAGCGGCGGACCTATCCCGCGGCCAAGGCCGTGACCGACGGCGAAATCGCGGTCGCCGAGGCCATCGCCCGCGGCGCGACCCGGTTGATCCTGGTCGGCGCCCTCGCCGGTGAACGTTCCGATCACGCGCTTCAGCATTATCTCAACGCGCTTGGCCTGGTCGAAGACGGATACGAGGTGGTGCTGACCTCCGGCGAGGAAGAGGCCTATCCGTTTTCGGAGGAAAGCGAACTTGCGCTTGAGCTCCCGGCCGGAGCACTGTTTTCGGTTCTCGGCTTCACCGCGCTCGAGGGCCTCACGATCCGCAATGCCCGCTATCCGCTGAAGGACTTCCAGTTGCCCTTCGGCTCGTCGCGCACGATATCCAACGTCGCTGAGGGACCCATCTCGGTCTCGCTGTCCCGTGGCAGAGCAATTCTGCTCGCCCGCCCTTACGATCTTTCCGGAGCCTGATGCCTTGGCGCCTCCCATTCTGAAACTCGACGATATCCAACTCTCCTTCGGCGGTACGCCACTGCTCGCCGGCGCCGGCCTGCAGGTCGAACCGGGCGATCGCATTTGCCTGGTCGGTCGCAATGGCTCGGGCAAGTCGACCCTGATGAAGATCGCCGCCGGGCTGGTCGAGGCGCAATCGGGCGAGGTATTCCGGCATCCGTCCTCGACGATCCGCTATCTCGAGCAGGCGCCGGATTTCGATGGTTATTCCACTGTCCAGGCCTATGCCGAGGCAGGCCTCGGACCAGGCGACGATCCCTACCGCGTCACCTATCTTCTGGAGCATCTCGGGCTGACCGGCCAGGAGGATCCGACCCGGCTGTCAGGCGGCGAAGCGCGCCGGGCAGCCCTTGCCCGCGTGCTGGCACCCGAGCCCGACATCCTGATGCTCGACGAGCCGACCAACCATCTGGACCTGCCGACGATCGAATGGCTGGAAGGCGAATTGTCGAAAAGCCGCAGTGCGCTCGTCCTCATCTCCCACGACCGTCGTTTCCTCGAAAAGATCTCGACCGCCACCGTCTGGCTTGATCGCGGCCAGTCGCGCCGCCTGAACCGGGGTTTTGCCCATTTCGAGGAATGGCGCGACCAGGTGCTGGAAGAAGAGGAAATCGAGCAGCACAAGCTCGGTCGCCAGATCGAGCGCGAAGAGCACTGGCTGCGCTACGGCGTCACCGCACGCCGCAAGCGCAACATGCGCCGTCTCGGCAATCTCCAGGCGTTGCGCGCCAATTACCGCGGCCATAAGGGCCCCCAGGGCACGATCCAGGCATCGGCGACCGAGGGCAAGGAAAGCGGCAAGCTCGTCATCGAGGCCGACAAGATCACCAAGACCTATGGCGATCGCGCCATCGTCGCGCCCTTCTCCATCCGCGTCCATCGCGGCGACTGCATCGGTCTGATCGGCCCGAACGGGGCCGGCAAGACGACTCTCCTGAAGATGCTGACGGGCCAGCTGCAACCCGACGATGGGGTGGTGAAACTCGGCACCAATCTGGAGATCGCCGTTCTCGACCAGAAGCGCGAGGATCTCAATCCCGATGATACGCTTGCCCATTACCTGACCGACGGTCGCGGCGAAAACCTCCTCGTTAATGGCGAACAGAAGCATGTCACCGGCTACATGAAGGACTTCCTCTTCCAGCCGGAACAGACCCGCACGCCGATCCGCAACCTCTCGGGCGGCGAGCGCGCTCGCCTGATGCTGGCGCGCATCATGGCCAAGCCCTCGAACCTCCTGATCCTCGACGAGCCGACCAACGACCTCGACATCGAGACGCTCGACCTCCTGCAGGAAATCGTGGCCGGCTATTCCGGCACCGTCATCCTGGTCAGCCACGACCGCGACTTCCTCGACCGCACGGTGACCTCGACCATCGCGCCCGCCAATCCGGACGCCCCCGATGGTCGCTGGATCGAATATGCCGGCGGCTATTCCGACATGCTGGCCCAGCGCAAGGGTGTCGAGGACGAACGCAAGCGGGTCGAAAAGGCCGAGAAGGCGAAGGCCCAGGAAGCGTCGGGCGGCAAGCCCGCAGAGTCCGGCTCGAAGGGCAAGGGCAAGCTCTCCTTCAAGCAGAAGTTCGCGCTGGAAAACCTGCCGAAGGAAATGGAAAAGGCCGAGAAGGAGATCGCCGCACGTGAGGCGAAGATGGCCGACCCCAACCTCTTCACCAAGGACCCGGCAACCTTCAACAAGCTCGCCGCCGAAATGGAAAAGCTGCGCGCCGATATCACGCGCATGGAAGAGGAATGGCTGGAGCTTGAGATGCTGCGTGAGGAACTCGAGGGCTGATTGCTCTCAGGTGACTGCGTCGGGCAAGTGCGAACCTGATTTCTCAAGGTGAAGCGCCCTCGCCCCCGTCGCATTGGCAAAGGCAAGTGATCGGCCGAGATAGATGAGCGTCGTGTCGGTAAGACCCGTCGCCAGAATTTTCGTGAGCCGGCTTTCGGTTTCCGGCTCCAGCCCCTCCAGCACATCCTGCATCACCAGCCAGCGGGGCTTGCGGATAAGGATATTGGCGAAAGCCAGCGCCATCTGCTGGTCCTTGTCGAGGATCCTCTCCCAGCGTCCCTTGTCATCCAGACGGCGGG
>JAIXSF010000128.1 GCA_027484835.1 Rhizobiaceae bacterium
AGAAAATATAATCGATTAGAGTTGCGTTGACATTCTCTGGTCAGCATCGCAAGAAGGCATCCCATGCGCATTTTTGGAGTTCCGGCGGCAATCGTGCATCACTCGATCAGACAGACTTTCGACCGTGCCAAAGCACGTTTTCTAAAGCCCCTCCTGATCGCGGCTGCGCTGTTTCCGCCCATGCTGGCGGCCTCAGCTGCCCATGCCGAGTTCCGTGTCTGCAACGGCACGCAGAACCTGGTCGGGGTCGCCGTCGGTTACCGGGCGGAAGAGGGCTGGATCACGGAAGGCTGGTGGCAGGTTCCGGCCGGCACCTGCGCCACCCTGATCGAAGGCGAACTCCAATCGCGTTATTATTATCTCTATGCTGAGGATGCCGCTCGCGGTGGTCGCTGGACCGGTGACATCAACATGTGTGTCGCCGAAAACGAGTTCAAGATCGTGGGTGTGAAGGACTGCTTCACGCGCGGCTATCAGCAGATGGGATTCAAGGAATACGACACCGGCAGGCAGGGGAGCTGGATGGTCCAGCTATCCGATACGTCGGGCACCCAGGAAAGCCAGAACTGATGAAGCGAAACCGCAAAGTAAAGATCCTCGCCACGCTTGGTCCCGCCTCCTCCGACGAGGCGATGATCCGGAAGCTCCATGAAGCCGGGGCAGATCTTTTCCGCATCAACATGAGCCATGCCAGCCATGATCTGATGCGCACGCTGGTTCAACGCATCCGCAGTGTCGAGGCCGCCTGTGGCCGTCCGATCGGCATCCTGGCCGACCTCCAGGGTCCGAAGCTCCGGGTCGGCAAGTTCGCCGAGACCACCGTCGAGTTGAAGGCCGGTCAGACGTTTACGCTCGACAACAAGGAAGAGCCTGGCGACGCGACCCGAGTCTACCTCCCGCATCCGGAAATCCTGGAATCGGTGAAGCCTGGCGATCGCCTGCTGATCGACGATGGCAAGCTGCACCTGCGCGCCGAAAAGTGCGACGGCAAGAGCATCGTCACGACCGTCGTCTCCGGTACCAAGATTTCCGACCGCAAGGGCGTCAGCCTGCCCGACACCATTCTTGCGACCGGCGTACTGACCGACAAGGACCGCGCCGACCTCGATGCCGTTCTCGCCGTCAACGACGTCGACTGGGTTGCACTCTCCTTCATCCAGCGTCCTGAGGATCTGGCTGAAGTCCGCAAGATCGCCAAGGGTCGCGTTGGCCTGATGTCGAAGATCGAAAAGCCGCAGGCGATCGAGCGCATCGACGAGATCATCGCGCTGTCCGACGCGCTGATGGTCGCCCGTGGCGACCTCGGCGTTGAAATGCCGCTCGAACGCGTGCCCGGTATCCAGAAGCAGCTGATCCGCGCCTGCCGCCGCGAAGGCAAGCCTGTCGTCGTGGCTACCCAGATGCTCGAATCGATGATCACCGCGCCGGTTCCGACCCGTGCGGAAGTCTCGGACGTTGCGACCGCCGTCTTCGAAGGCGCAGACGCCATCATGCTTTCGGCCGAGTCCGCTTCCGGCCAGTATCCGGTTGAAGCCGTCGCCACCATGGCCTCGATCGCCGAGACCGTCGAGCGCGAGCCGCACTATCCGGGCATCATCTACGCGCAGCGCGCCCAGCCGGAAGCAACCGGTGCCGACGCCATCTCGCTCGCCGCCCGCCAGATTGCCGAAACGCTCCGCCTGCAGGCGATCGTCTGCTACACGTCTTCGGGCAATACCGGTCTGCGCGCCTCGCGCGAGCGTCCGGAAGTGCCGATCATCGCGCTGTCGCCGGTCATCCAGACGGCACGCCGTCTGTCTGTGGTCTGGGGCCTGCATTGCGTCGTTTCTTCGGAGCCGACCGATCTCGACGAAATGGTCAACGGCGCCTGCCGGATCGTCGTCGAGGAAGGCTTCGGCAAGCCGGGCGACCGCATCATCATTTCGGCTGGCGTTCCGCTTGGCACGCCCGGTTCGACCAACATGCTGCGCATTGCCTATATCGGTTCGGACGGCCAGACAGGGATCTGACCGCACGGTTCCCATGAAACTGGAAAAGCCGCCTGTGGGCGGCTTTTTTCGTTTCTGCTACTGGCCGGCTTGAAGGGCGGGGGCAGGGCCTGCCGGCACCACGCGGGTTGCGGCCAGGCGAGGCTCGGCGGCTCGCGCCATGGCTTGGAGGTCACGCTCCTGACCCGCGACCTTCTCCACCGCCGCAATGGCGATGTCCGTCACGATATAGTCGGGCTTGTGGCCGAGGCCCGCGATCCAGACGAGTTCGGAGCCAGCGATATCGCGGGCAAGGCCCTTGGAGTGGATTTCCTCCAGCACGATCTCGTCACTGTCGCCCGTGATCACCACCGTCGGCTTTTTGATCTCGCGGTAGCGGGGGGCAAAGGCGCTCACATATGCCAAGAGGCCCGACACGTCTTTCGCGTTGGAGCGGAAAGTCTGCGGCCGCAGGACAAGTGCCGGACCGGTGTCTTCAATGTAGTTGGCCGGGCGAGGATTGGGTGCGAACACGTGGTCAGTTGCCGGGGTGATCCGCATCATGCCTGCATGCAGGGCGAGGGTGTGGCAAAAGATCGGACCGATGACGGGCGCCGAGGCGAGATGATAGTACCAGTCGACACCTCCCGGCCACGGATGGGTGGCAGCGGCGAGGAAGACCAGTCCCTCGACCTTCTCGGGATGCAGCACGCCGAAGCTTGCGGTAATCGCGCCGCCGAACGAATGGCCGACGATGATCGCGCGTTCGATCCCCTTCTTCTCCATCAGCCGTGCGATGGCGTGGGCCTGACCATCCGGCGTGTCGTTCTCAGGCCCACCACGTTCCGAATAACCGTGTCCTGGCCGGTCGACGAAGAGGAGCTCCGCACGACCTCGCAGAGGCTCCAGGAAGGCGCCAGCCTGGTCCCTGAGGTTTCCAGAGGCGCCGTGGATGAAAACGATCGGCGGAAGATCGGCCCCGGGTCCGGCGGGGACATGGAGCGCATTGAGACGAAAACCGCCGACATCGGTCAGTTCACCGATATTCGGTGCCTTTGCCGCGATGGCGCGGGCGCGCAGCTGCGTGGCGACCGCAAGGGCTGCCAGCAGACATATGAGTACAAGGAGGATGACGAGCAAGGCAAGACCGATACGGGATAGGAGCAAGTGCTAAGCTTCCGAGCTGGACGATACCGCAACAAGATCGTGCTGCGATGCCGTTCGTCAAGAGAAGCCGGTGCTGCCTATGTTCGCTGGCCTGCCAGTTCTTCCGAGAGCTTGGCGACAATCTCCTGGGCCTCGCGGTCGGCAGGGAAGATATCGAGGTAGCGTTCCCAGGCTTTCAGCGCCGCATCCTTGCTGCCGCGCTCGGTCAGGATCCCGGCAAGACCCGCGATGGCGCCGAAGTGGCGTGGCTCGAGCTCCAGCACCTTCTCGATGTCGGAGACCGACTTCTTGTAGTTGCCCATGGTGAAATGCAGCGTGGCCCGCTGATTCCAGGCACCGACGAAATCGGGCTTCAAGATGATGGCCCGATCGATGAAGTCGAGGGCTGCGGCATTGCGCTTTTCGGCAGCGGCCTTTGCCGACCATTGCATCAGGAGGTCGACCGTCGGGCTGGACGACTCGCTCCAGGTCGCCATGGCCGTATTGGCAATCTGGCGGGCTGCCTGCGGATTGCGCTCGCGCTTCAGTTCGGCCAGCAGTTCATCGACCGTTTTGGGCTTGGTCGGCGGTTTCAGCGGGATCTGCTCGACCGGCGCCTGGCTTGCCTGGGCACCATTCTGATTTTCAGGGACCTGCGCCGAGGCGCCTCCTGCGAGAAGCAGGGCGGGCAGAAGCAGGTGGCTGAGGGCGAGTCGCAAAGAAAAACGGCGCATAAAGGGAAGGTAGTCCCTCAGCGCCGTCTTTCAAACTCAAATTTCCGATATCAACACGCCGAACATGAAGGCGCGCAGTCCGTAAAGCTCGAGGGCTCCGAAGAGCCCGGGGCATCAGCCCTGGCGAGCCTTGAAGCGCGGGTTCTGCTTGTTGCTGATGTAGATACGGCCCTTGCGGCGAACCAGACGGTTGTCGCGATGACGGGCCTTAAGCGCTTTCAGCGAGTTCTTGATCTTCA
>JAIXSF010000288.1 GCA_027484835.1 Rhizobiaceae bacterium
CGTTCCGAAAGGCAAGACCATGGCCCATGTCGCACCCGTATCCTATTCCATCCCGCATAAGGCTCTACATTGGTTGATGGCCTTGCTCATTCTGTTCAATCTCATCTTCTCCGATGCGATGGAGGAGGTTGCCGAAGCCTATGAGCGCGGTGAGGTCCCCTCCGCCGAAGACCTGACCTTCGCCAATATCCATGCCTATGTCGGGATCGCCGTGCTCTGTCTCGGGCTTGTGCGGCTGGCGATCCGTCTGACGCGCGGTGCGCCACCGGCTCCGGCCGAGGAACCGCCGGTCCTGGCACTGGCGGCGAAGCTCGCGCATGGCACCTTCTACGCGCTCTTCTTCCTCATCCCGTTCAGCGGTATCGGCGCTTACTATTTTGGCAACGAGACTGCGGGTTTCGTGCATGGCGGCCCGCTGAAGAGCCTGATGTGGCTTTTGATCGCAGTTCACATCCTCGCACTTCTGGTACACCAGTTTTACTGGAAGACCCCGATCGCAAGGCGCATGACGCGGGGGTAACGGCCAAGGGGGACAGGATGAGTGTTGTCATCGAACAGCGTGTCACTTTCCCACATCACGACCTTCCTGAAGCCGACTGGGCCGACAGCTACGGTGTCCGGGTCGAGCGATCCGATCTTGATCCTCTGGATGTCGCGCGTGATCTCTTGGGTCGGGCGCCTCGATGGGTCGCTGTATTGCTGAAGATCCGCAACCGGATCGTCGGTCTCTTCGGATTGAAATCGGCTGAGCTCGAACTGACCGGCCAGGAGAGGGTCGGTGGCTTTCCGGTCATCGCGCGTGACGACCGGCACGTGCTGCTCGGCTTCAACGACAAGCATCTCGACTTCAGGATCATCGTTGCTGTCGAGCCGGAGGGGACCGGGCATCAGCATGTGTCGCTGACGACGCTCGTCGAGCGCCACAATCTGTTCGGCCGGATCTATATTGTTGTGGTCACGCCGTTCCACAAACTGATCGTGAAGACCTTCCTCAAGCGGTTTGCCGCTGCAAACGCGATCAGCCGTCTATCTGCGTGACGGTATAGCCCTGTTTGCGGATCAGTTCGACGAGACCCTCGTCGCCCGGCAGATGCAGCGCACCGACGGCGATGAAGGCATTGCCCTTTTCCAGATGCTGCTTGCTGCCATCCGCCATCACCAGATTGCGGTCACGCACGATCCTCGTCTCGAAGGCGGCATAGGCGCTCTCGTCCTCGCCGGGGGCTGTCGGCGCAACCGCCTTCAGCATCGGCATGGTCATGCCGATGTCGCCGGCGAGATAAAGCTCGGTCATCGTCTCGATGACGTCTTCCATCTTGTCGCCAAGCTCGATCGTTTCGATCAAGGCCTTGAAATGAAAATCCACTGGCAGGTCTGCCATGGCTTCCAGCTGTTCGACCAGCGTCTCCAGGCCGGCGATCGGTTTGCCGGCCTTGACGGCATCCTCGGCGATCTGCTTGTCGAGGAAGGATGCGCCAGCCGCCTTGCGGGACACTTCGCAGGCAGGCAGGGCGACGAAGCTCGCGAGGATCCACGGTTTCATCTTGGCGACAGCGCCGAGCGAGAGCCCGCGCTGCTTCAGTCCGCTTTCAAGCCGCGCCAGATCTTCGGCGGGGAGATGGTCCTTCACCGATTTGCCGTCGGTGAACATGGTGAGCTCAGGATGCATCAGAAGCGATGCGGCCGCCTTCTGCTCGTCGAGGATCTCGTCGGATTCGATGACGACCACGTCGGCTGCACCTGCTGCCTCGCGGGCGCCGCTCGGCATGGTGAGAACGCGGGGATCGGTGACATGCATGGTGCCGAGCAGATAGGAGGGCTTCAGCCCCTCCTTTTCGATCTTCCAGAAAATGCCCTGGCCATTCGGCACCTTGGCCGCTTCCGCACGAATGCGGGCCAGTTCTTCCGGCTTTTCCTTTTCCATGACCACGAGCAGGTTCTCGCCATGGCAGGCGACATCGGCGGCGCGGGCAGGCGCAATCGTTGCAAGGGCTGCAATCAGCAGAGCCAGGAAGACCAAGGGCAATACGCCTGTGATCCAGAGAGCCATCTCCGAGATCGAGGGGCGCGGCAGGTTAGGCCGCAGCGAGAAAAGGCGATGCGCGTTCATGTCGTCTCCTGTCAGAAGCCCGGAGAATAGAAGCGATCGCCCTCACGTTCGATTAAGGATCTTGGTTAACGCGGGGGCGTCACGCGCGGGGATGGGCGCGGTCATAGATATCGAGAAGCCGGGCACTGTCGACGCCGGTATAGATCTGCGTGGTCGAGAGGCTCGCATGGCCGAGCAGTTCCTGGATTGTCCTCAAGTCGCCGCCGCTGCCCAGAAGATGGGTCGCGAAAGAATGGCGAAGGGCATGGGGGGTCGCCGTGTCGGGCAGGCCCAGCGCCGAGCGCAGCTTCTGCATTTCGCGCTGGATGATCGCCGGCTGCAGCGGGCCGCCACGGGCACCCCGGAAGAGCGGGGCGCCGGGTTCGAGATGATAAGGGCAGAGGCCGTAATAGGTCTCGACTGCTTCCATGACCACGGGCAAGAGCGGGACGAGCCGCATCTTGCCGCCCTTGCCGGTGATGCGCAGGCTGGTCGGCCTGCCCTCGAAAACGTCGGGCGTCAGCCCGAGCGCCTCGGAGATACGAAGACCGCAGCCATAGAGGAGCGAGAGCACGGCTGCATCGCGCGCCGCGATCCAGGGCTCTTCATTCATCTGCGTGTCGACGGCGACCACGGCAAGCGCCTGCCGGCCGCTCAGCGGTTTAGGCAAGGATTTCGGCTGCTTCGGCGACCGGATCGCACTCGCACCTGCGGCGTTGACCAGCCCCTTGCGCTCCAGATGGCGCAGGAAAGAGCGCAGTCCCGCCAGATGTCGGCCGAGCGACCTGGCGCCTGCCCCTTCCTTGCGGCGATGGGCCAGGAAGCTGCGCAGGTCGGCTGGGCGCAGCGCCTTGATGTCGTCGATCTTCACGGTGCCGCCGACATGGGTAGACAGGAATTGCAGGAATTGCCGCGTGTCCCGCTCATAGGCGTCCAGCGTATTGGCGGACAGGCGGCGCTCGGCACCCAGGCTCTCCAGCCAGGTAGCACGTTCGCCGAGAAGTTTTTCGTCTGCCGGGATCAAATTCGCGCCTTTTGCGTTCTTAGCTGTTGGCCACCCGGCTCACGATGGCGCGGGAGGGTTAACGAAAGACGAATGCCGGGGCTGTCATGAACGGATCACAAATCGCTGCCAGAACGCCTCTGGAATTCTGGCGAGGTTTATGCTGATGCGCCGTTCTCCCGTCTCGACATTTGCGACCGTTACCGACACCCTCTCACTTCTGTCGCAGGGTCGTCCAGGGCATATCGTCGACACGCTGATCGCCGAGCGCGGGCAGAGGCTGGTCGAGCATCCCCTCTGGCCCGCCATGCGGCCGTTTCTTTATAGTATGCTGCGCTACGACAAGGCGATCCAGTTTGCCAACGATGTCGCCAACCTGCCAGGCCCTCAGGTCTTCGATTATCTGAGCGCTGCCCTCGGTCTCGATATCCAGGTCCGGCATGCTGACCGCATCCCGTCATCTGGCGGCTTCATCCTGGTCAGCAATCACCCGACGGGCATTGCCGACGGGGTGGCCATGTATGACCTGCTGAAAGATCGTCGGCCCGACATGACCTTTTTCGCCAATCGCGATGCGGTCAGGGTCAATCCGCGTCTCGCCGAGATCATCATTCCCGTGGAATGGCGCGAGGAGCACAAGTCGAAGCTCAAGGCACGGGAAACGCTGAAGCTCACCACGCGCGCGGTGGAAGAGGGCAGGGCAACCATTCTCTTTCCTTCGGGCCGCATCGCCTACTGGGATGAGGGCAAGCTCAACGAGCGGCCGTGGAAGACGTCGGCCATTTCGCTGGCGCGCAAATACAATCTGCCGATCCTGCCGGTGAACATGAAGGCCCGCAATTCCGGCCTGTTCTACTGGTTCGCCCGCTGGTCGACCGAGCTGCGCGACATGACCGTCTTCTACGAGCTTCTGAACAAGCGCGGCGGGCGCTTCGATTTCACGGTCGGCAATCTGATCCCGGTCGAGGCGCTGAACGGCGATCCCGCCGAGGTCACCCGGGCGCTGGAGGATTATACAGTCCATCAGCTGCCTGCCGATCCCGACCGCAGCTTCCGCTGATCTCCCCTCACATAAAGCCTGTTTTCTTTCTGTTCTTCCGGGGGCAAGTTGCAGCCCGATGAAGGACGATTCGAAAAGCCTGTTCGGAGAACTGTTCGAAACACCGCGCCGTAAGGTGGTGCCGGTGCTCGTGCCTATGCCGGCACCTACCGCCTATAGTTATGCCGTACCGGATGGGTTGACGATCGAGCCGGGTGCGATCGTGCAGGTGCCGCTCGGGCCGCGACAGGTGATCGGCGTGGTCTGGGATGGCGGCGAGGACACATCAGTCGATCCGAAGAAGCTCCGGGAGATCACCAAGGTCTTCGACTGCCCGCCGCTCGACAAGGACATGCGCACCTTCCTCGATTGGGTGGCTGCCTACACGCTCTCTCCGCCCGGCTATGTTGCCCGCATGGCGCTGCGCGCACCGGCGGCCTTCGATCCGGAGCCGATGATCGAGGGCCTGCGCTATGCCGGCTACCAGCCGGAACGGCTGACGCCGGCGCGGCAGAAGGTGCTGGAGATGGCATCGGATGGTCTCTCCTGGACCAAAAGCGGGCTTGCCCATGCGAGCGGCGTTTCGACCAGCGTCATCGATGGCCTCGTCAAGCAGGGTGTGTTCGAACAGGTCTTTCTGCCGCCGCCGCCGCTGGTTGCGGCTCCCGATCCGGACTATGCGGAGAACCGGCTCGCCGGTCCGCAGAAGGACGCCGCCGAAGAGATCCTCGACAGCCTGCGCAAGGGTGGTTTTGCCGTTTCGCTGATCGATGGCGTCACGGGCTCCGGCAAGACGGAGGTCTATTTCGAGGCGATCGCCGAGACGTTGAAACAGGGCAAGCAGGTGCTGATCCTGCTGCCGGAAATCGCGCTCACCGCCAACTTCCTCGAGCGCTTCCAGGATCGCTTCGGCTCCAAGCCCGGCGAATGGCATTCGGATCTCGCGACCCGCACCCGCGAAAAGGTCTGGCGCCAGGTGGCGACCGGCGAGATCCGCGTGGTGGCCGGCGCACGTTCGGCGCTCTTCCTGCCCTTCGAGAATCTGGGCCTCATCATCGTCGACGAAGAGCACGACCCCGCCTTCAAGCAGGAAGACCGCGTCTTCTATAATGCCCGGGACATGGCGGTCGTGCGGGCGCGGATCGCGAACTTCCCGGTCGTGCTGGTCTCGGCCACGCCCTCGGTCGAGAGCCAGGTCAACTGCCTCGCCGGGCGCTACACGCGCATCCATCTGCCGACGCGTTTTGCCGATGCGGCCATGCCGGATCTGCATCTCATCGACATGCGGCGCTCACCGCCGGAGCGGGGTGGCTTCCTGTCGCCTGTGCTGCTGCGTTCCGTCGGCAAGGCGGTGGAGCGCGGTGAACAGGCGCTGCTCTTTCTCAATCGCCGCGGTTATGCGCCGCTGACGCTCTGCCGGGTCTGTGGCCACCGCTTCCAGTGTCCGCAATGTTCGAGCTGGCTGGTCGAGCACCGCTTTCGTGGCCAGATCCAGTGCCACCAATGCGGCTATCACGAGCCGACGCCGAACTCGTGCCCGGAATGCGGTACGCTCGATCATCTGGTCGCGTGTGGCCCGGGGGTCGAGCGCATCGCTGAGGAAGTGGAGAAGCACTTTCCCGATGCCCGAACGCTGGTACTGTCTTCGGACATCGGTGGCGTGAAGCGCCTGAGACTGGAGCTCGAGGCGATCGCCAATGGCGAGGCCGATATCGTCATCGGCACACAGCTGGTCGCCAAGGGTCATAACTTCCCGCTGATGACGCTCGTCGGCATCATCGATGCGGATATCGGTCTGTCGAACGGTGATCCGCGTGCTGCAGAGCGGACCTTCCAGCTACTTTCCCAGGTAACCGGTCGTGCCGGTCGTACCGGACGCAAGAGCCTTGGTCTGCTGCAGACTTTCCAGCCGCAGCATCCTGTCATGCAGGCGATCGTGTCGGGTGATGCGGACGCCTTCTATGAACGCGAGATCACCGAGCGCGAGCGGGCGCAGCTGCCGCCTTACGGGCGGCTGGTCTCGATCATTGTTTCTGCCGACACCCGTGCGGAAGCGGAGGGGCATGCGCGCGGTCTGCGCCAGGCAGCACCGCAGGAAAGCGGGATCATGATCCTCGGTCCCGCCGAGGCCCCGCTTGCCCTGATCCGGGGTCGGCATCGTTTTCGCCTGCTGGTCCACGGCCGACGCACCAGCGACATGCAGGCTTTCGTCAAAAGCATGCTGGAACGCGGACCGAAGGAACGCCGATCGATCCAGGTGCAGGTTGACGTCGATCCGCAGAGCTTCCTCTAGAGCCGTCGGTGCCGATAACGTCGCTCGACCCGGCCAGATACGGCGAAAAGGCGATACCGCGACTGGCCGTTTCATGTCATAAGCCCGGCGATTTCTTTCATCGCGGGTTGATCCATGGAATTCTACTTCCCCTCAGAGCTTGGCGAACAGCTGGCCTTTCTTTCGGCGGCTGCCGCTGCACTCATCGGATGTTTCGTCCTCTTTGCTCCGGGGCTGACCCTGAAAGCTCTTGGCCTGCATGCGGCGGAAGGCCGTCCGGAAGGGCTGGGGGCTGCCCGTTCGATCGGCGGATTGATCATCGGGTTTTCCGGAACCGCGCTGCTGCTGGCTCAGCCGACCGTCTACCTCGCCTTCGGAGCCGCAGTCGGTCTGTCGGCATTTGCCCGGATCCTATCCATCATGTCCGACCAAGGCAGCACCTGGCGCAACCTTCTCCTTCTGGTTGTGCAGGGGCTGATCGCTTCGCTCACCCTCGCCTATGTCTTTGGTCTGACTTGAAGATCGCTTTGTGCCGAAGGCTGCGGGATATCTCGGCAATTTGACGCAGTTTCGGACAAAAAACGCGGCAAGGCCTTGCTCTCAGGGAGCAAACCGTTAATACGCGTGTTGCGAGTCTAGACCTGCTATGCTAGACGAACCGCGAAATTGGGAAAACGCAAGCGCAACATGCTTGTGTTTTCGGGGAAAAACAAAACGATATCAGGTGCTTGAGAGGCCTCGCCCGAGGTGTCCAGCTCTCTGGATCCAGATCAGGGAATTTTTTGCCCGTGGCAGACGCATCCCAAGTGATTTCAGGCGTGGCGGAGCGTTACGCATCGTCGCTGTTCGAGCTTGCGCTCGAAGCCGGCGCGTTCGACGCCGTTGCCGCCGATCTCAACCGCTTCCAGGCGATGATCGACGAGAGTGACGATCTGAAGCGCCTCGTACAGTCGCCCGTCTTCACGGCCGAAGACCAGGTCAAGGCCATCAGCGCAATCGGCGAAAAGGCCGGTTTCAACGCGCTGGTGTTGAACTTCCTGAAGGTCGTCGCAAGCAATCGCCGCCTGTTTGCCGTTCCCGGCATGGTGGCTGCCTATCGCCAGATCCTCGCCCGTCACAAGGGTGAGATGACGGCTGACGTCACCTCTGCTCACGCCCTCACGGCCGAGCAGGAATCCGAACTGAAAGCGGCGCTGAAGGGCGTTACCGGCAAGGAAGTCTCGATCTCCGTCACGGTCGATCCCTCCCTGCTCGGCGGCCTGATCGTGAAGGTCGGCTCCCGCCAGATCGACACGTCCCTTCGCACCAAACTTTCCACCCTTAAGCTTGCACTGAAAGAGGTTGGCTGATGGATATCCGCGCCGCGGAAATTTCCGCAATTCTGAAAGATCAAATCAAGAACTTCGGCAAAGAGGCGGAAGTCTCTGAAGTTGGCCAGGTTCTGTCCGTTGGTGACGGTATCGCCCGCGTCTACGGCCTCGACAATGTTCAGGCCGGCGAAATGGTCGAGTTCCCGGGCGGCATCCGCGGTATGGCGCTCAACCTCGAAGCCGACAACGTCGGTGTGGTTATCTTCGGTGCCGACCGTGGCATCAAGGAAGGCGACATCGTCAAGCGGACCGGTGCTATCGTTGACGTTCCGGTTGGTCCGGAACTGCTCGGCCGCGTCGTTGACGCGCTTGGCAACCCGATCGACGGCAAGGGCCCGATCAACGCGACCCGCCGTTCGCGCGTCGACGTAAAGGCTCCGGGCATCATCCCGCGCAAGTCGGTTCATGAGCCGATGTCGACCGGCCTCAAGGCCATCGACGCTCTCATCCCGGTTGGCCGTGGCCAACGCGAGCTCGTCATCGGCGACCGTCAGACCGGCAAGACCGCGATCATCCTGGACGCCTTCCTCAACCAGAAGGCCATCCACGACAACGGTCCGGACGCTGAAAAGCTGTACTGCGTTTACGTCGCTATCGGCCAGAAGCGTTCGACGGTTGCACAGTTCGTGAAGGTTCTCGAAGAGCGTGGCGCTCTCCAGTACTCGATCATCATCGCTGCTACCGCATCCGACCCGGCTCCGATGCAGTATCTCGCACCGTTCGCCGGTTGCGCGATGGGCGAATACTTCCGCGACAACGGCATGCATGCCCTGATCGCTTATGACGACCTGTCCAAGCAGGCTGTCGCTTACCGCCAGATGTCGCTTCTTCTGCGCCGTCCGCCGGGCCGCGAAGCTTACCCGGGCGACGTCTTCTATCTGCATTCGCGTCTCCTCGAGCGCGCCGCCAAGATGGGCGACGCTGCCGGTGCTGGCTCGCTGACCGCTCTGCCGGTTATCGAAACCCAGGGTAACGACGTCTCGGCCTTCATTCCGACCAACGTGATCTCGATCACCGACGGTCAGATCTTCCTCGAAACCGACCTGTTCTACCAGGGCATCCGTCCGGCCGTTAACGTCGGTCTCTCGGTTTCGCGCGTTGGTTCTGCCGCTCAGATCAAGGCGATGAAGCAGGTTGCCGGCTCGATCAAGGGCGAACTCGCCCAGTATCGCGAAATGGCCGCCTTCGCCCAGTTCGGTTCCGACCTCGACGCCGCCACCCAGCGCCTGCTGAACCGTGGTGCCCGTCTGACGGAACTCCTGAAGCAGCCGCAGTTCTCGCCGCTGAAGACGGAAGAGCAGGTTGCGGTGATCTTTGCTGGCGTCAACGGTTACCTGGACAAGGTCCCGGTCAACCAGGTCGGCAAGTTCGAGCAGGGCTTCCTTTCCTACCTCCGTTCGGAAGGCAAGGGGATCCTCGATGCGATCCGCACCGAAAAGGCGATCAGCGACGACACCAAGGGCAAGCTCAAGGCCGCCCTCGACAGCTTCGCGAAGAACTTCGCCTAATTCAGGCTCAAGCCAAGGACGGATAACGGATGCCTTCACTTAAGGATCTGAAAAACCGGATCGCCTCCGTCAAGGCGACGCAGAAGATCACCAAGGCGATGAAGATGGTCGCCGCGGCGAAGCTGCGTCGTGCGCAGGAAGCGGCCGAGGCTGCCCGCCCGTACTCGCAGCGCATGGGTGTCGTCCTGGCCAACATCGCGCAAGCCGTGGGTTCGGACGACAGCGCACCGCGCCTGATGACCGGCACCGGCAAGGACGACGTGCATCTGCTCGTCGTCTGCACCGCCGAGCGTGGTCTGTGCGGCGGTTTCAACTCGTCGATCTCGCGTTTCGCCCGTGACCATGCGCGCAAGCTCCTGGCCCAGGGCAAGACGGTCAAGATCTTCTGCGTCGGCAAGAAGGGCTACGACAGCCTGCGCCGCGAATTTGCCGGCATGATCGTCGAGCGTACGGATCTGCGCGAAGTGAAGCGTATCGGCTTCGCCAATGCAGATGCGATCGGTCGCAAGATCATCGGCATGTTCGAGCGTGGCGAGTTCGATGTCTGCACGCTGTTCTATTCCGAGTTCAAGTCGGTGATCAGCCAGATCCCGACCGCCCAGCAGATCATCCCGGCCGCTCCGGCCGAAGCTGCTCCGCAGGGTGGTGCATCCGC
>JAIXSF010000381.1 GCA_027484835.1 Rhizobiaceae bacterium
GCGACGCCCGTTCATGGGCGAGCAGGACCTGCAGTCGCTCGCGCGCCATCGGGGCGGAACGCTGCTTGCGGAACAGGGAGAAAATGCTCATGCGGCCCTCCGCGCGAAGATCTTGTCGAAGAGGCCACGCTTCTCACCGGGGATGGTGATCGGGACAGTCTCGCCAGCGAGGCGCCGGGCAGCATCGAAGTAAGCCAGTGCCGGCGCACTGCGGGCATCGGCGAGCGTCACCGGCGCGCCGATGTTGGAGGCGCGCAGCACATCCATGCTTTCCGGGATGATGCCGAGCAGCGGGATCGACAGGATCTCGAGCACGTCGTCCACCTTCAGCATGTCGCCACGCTGGGCGCGGGCGGCGTCGTAGCGGGTCAGCAGCAGATGCTTTTCCATGCGCTCGCCGCGTTCGGCCTTCAGCGTCTTGGAATCGAGGAGACCGATGATGCGGTCCGAGTCGCGCACCGAAGAGACTTCCGGATTGGTGACGACGACGGCCATGTCGGCATGGCGCATGGCAAGCGTTGCGCCACGCTCGATGCCGGCGGGGCTGTCGCAGATGATCCAGTCGAAATATTTCTTCAGCTCGTTGATGACCTGCTCGACGCCTTCGGCGGTCAGGTTGTCCTTGTCGCGGGTCTGGGACGCCGGAAGAAGGAACAGCGTTTCCAGACGCTTGTCGCGGATCAGCGCCTGCGGCAGCTTGGCATCGCCCTGGATGACATTGACGAGATCGTAGACCACGCGGCGCTCGGCGCCCATCACCAGATCGAGATTGCGAAGGCCGACATCGAAATCGACGACGACAACCTTTTCGTTTCGCTGCGCAAGCGCAGCACCCAGAGCGGCCGTCGACGTGGTCTTGCCGACCCCGCCCTTGCCGGATGTCACGACTATCACCTTGCCCATGTGGTTCTCCTGTCTATCCCCGCTCACGTTCACGTCATTCTTTCAGTCTTGATCGCATCCCCCTCCAGCCAAAGCTGGACCGGATGCCCCTTCAATTCTGGATCCATGTCGTCGGTCATCGCGTAGACGCCGTCGATTGCAACCAGCTCGGATTCGAACTTACGACAGAAGATCCTTGCGTCGGCATTGCCAACGCATCCGGCGAGCGCTCTGCCGCGCAGCGCGCCGTAGATATGGACGGAGCCACCGGCGATCACTTCGGCGCCGGATTGAACCGAACCAATGACCGTGACATCACCCTGGGTGTAGATGACCGACTGGCCCGAGCGGACGGTTTCGCGCACGATCAGCGAGGGTGCAGCGACCGGGCTCTGCTGCACGACCACCTGCGGCGCTGCCTGTTCGACGGGCTGAGCTTCGGCCTTGGCGCGGGGCTTGGACGCCGATGCATCCGACGCCTCTTCGCGCGGCACCTCGTAGTCTGCTGCCGGCTTTCCGCCCTTCAGCATGGGCGGCATGCCCGGCTCGACGAGCGAGGGGCGACCGCCCTCGATACCCATGATCGAGACGTTGCGGGACGCCAGTTCGGCGATCAACGCCTTCAGCTGCGGGCGATCGATCTCGATCTCGGACACGTCGAGAACGACGGGGCGACCGAGGAAGAAACCCGCCGAGCGGGCCGCGAGATCGTCGAGCCGGACGAGCCAGTCGTCGAACGGCGGATCCGGCGTCAGAACGACGGCCAGGAAGGATCTACCCTTGATGCGGATGGAGCGGGGTTCGGTTAGCACTTTGGTCATCTACGTAAACAAATCGTTGATGAAAGAAGTACCGTCGATTTGGTTAACAAATGGTTAACGCGGGGGATTTGCCGTTAGGAAACAGGCGGATCGCGACCATGAAAAAGCCGCCCGCGGCGGGGAACCGGGGCGGCTTGATGTTAACCCTTTGCGGCTTCAAACGGAAGCCGGGTCACGTGCTGGTACCGATCAATAATACGGCGACAGGCACTGCTGACGGGGACCGTTGTACGGCTGGAAGGTGTTCGAGTAGCTGTCGTAAGAACGATAGCGCGCCTGGCACCAGTCGTAATGACGCGGGTTCAGACCTGCTGCGCGAGGAGCCACGGGGGCCGGACGCGGCTGGGCAATTGCGCCGCCGATGATCGCACCAGCTGCGAAGGCTGCCAGCGGATACCAGTATCCGTCACGCTGGCGGTAGCCCGGGCGGCGTTCGCGATAGCCGCGATGGCCGTTCCAGTAGCGAGCGCGCTCATAGCGATCATAACGGTCGTAGCGGCGCTCGCGGTAAATACGGATGTCACCATCCGCATACTGGACCTTCGTAGCATCCGTGGTCGTGGTGACCGGGGCTGACGGACGGACGACCTGTGCCTGGGCCGGGACCATGCTGGTGACGGCGAGGATCGATGCGAGAGCGGCGACGGCAGTCGTCTTGAATGCACTCTTCATGATGTTTCTCCCTGCAAGTTTCTTTCGGCCGTCGGGAACGGGCAGAACCCCGGTCCTCGACCTTGGAAGAAAGGTTAACGGGGCCAGCCTGAACTCAAAATTAACATGCCGTTCATGGCTCGCGCTATGCGCGTAACGGTTCCGTGACCGTTTCGGCGCAAGTGCCCGTCAACGGAGAAAGGCCGCTTTTGTTCCCTGGGACGCCTCAGTGGTAGGGCGAGTAGCACTGCTGACGGGGCCCGTGATACGGCTGGAAGCTGTTGCTGCGCCAGTGGTACGAGCGATAGCGGTCAGCGCACCAGCTGTAATGGCGCTGGTTGAGACCACCGCTGTAATGGACCACGTGGCGCCGCGGGATCGGGCGATCGACGATTACACCCGAGCGCATCGAGCGCGCCGAGAACCAGAGCCCGTTGTGGTAGACGTAGCCCGGCCGGTGCAGCCGGTAGCCGGGCGCGCGATAGGCATGGTGGCGCGACAGAACGGTGACCCGCTCATACTGGCGGTAGCTGGTGTGGCGTTCGTGGATTCGGACTTCGATGCCACCGGCATTCGCTGCGGTCCCGGTCATCACGAAACCGGTCACGGCAAGGCATGCGGCGGCGAGAGCAGAAACAAGCTTCATGCGCGATCCCCCTTCGACAGAGCCCTTCCCTACTTGCGCCAGCCTTCATGGCGGGCATCGGATCCAACCGCAGCTCGGCGGTCAGATGGCTCTCTGAGAAGATGCTAATCGTGGCGCCACCGACCGGCAAGGGTTTGCCAGCCCGCTCACATCGCCTCCAAAACAGCGAGAGGGCGAAACCGGTTCGGAATCGCCCTCTCTTCACATGCAATTGATGACCGCGCCGCGGCTCAGGCTTCGATCTCGATGTCGCCCTTCGGCCGCGAACAGCAGGCGAGGATGTAACCCTCGTCGATCTCGTCATCGAGAATGCCGCCATTGTGGTCCATCTCGACCTCGCCCGAGAGCTTCATGACCTTGCAAGTGCCGCAGAGGCCGGATTCGCAGGCAGCGCCGATGCGCACGCCGGCGGCACGCGCCGCCTGGAGAACCGTGTGGCCGGGCGCGCAGAGGCCGTCCTTGCCGGACATGGCAAAGGTGACCTTGGTTGCCTGTTCGCCATCAGCGTGATCGGCAACGACCACCATCGGCTCGGGCTTGACCGGCTGGAAGGCTTCCTCGTGATACTGCTTCATGTCGAAGCCGGCACCTTCAAGCGCTTCGCGCACGGTCGCCATGAAGGGTGCAGGACCGCAGCAGAAGACCGTGCGCTCGAGGAAGTCGGGGGCCAGAAGCGCGATCTTTGCCTTGTCGATGCGGCCCTTCAGGCCCGACCAGAGCTGGCCGCGGGAGACCTGTTCGACGATGAAGCCCAGCGTCAGATGCGGCATCTCGCGTGCCTTGGCCTCAAGCTCCCAGCGGAAGATGATGTCGTCGGGCGAGCGCGCACAGTTCAGGAAGGTGATGTCGCTGTCAGGCGCCCGGTCGCTCATATCGCGGGTCATCGACACCATGGGCGTGATGCCGGAACCGGCCGAGATGAACAGATACTTCTTGCCCGGATACTTGGCATAGGAGAAGTCGCCAAGTGGGCCGAACGCCTTCAGCGCCATGCCGGGCTTCAGGTTGTCGAACATCCAGCGGGTGCCGATCGAATCCTTCTGCGCCTTGACCGTCACGGCCACCGTGTAGGGCCGCGAGGGGCTAGAGGACAGCGTGTAGGTGCGCATGACAGGCTCAGGACCGACGGGGATCTCGAGCGTCACGAACTGCCCCGGTATGTAGCGGAACCAGAGACCGGGCTTGTTCGGCTTGAAGGTGAAGGTCATCACGTCGGCGGCTTCCGGCGTGACGGCGACGCACTCCAGGAGATGTTCCCGGTCGGACCAGGGGCGCATCTCGTCGACATGGCGATACTGGGTGAC
>JAIXSF010000182.1 GCA_027484835.1 Rhizobiaceae bacterium
GAGATGAACTACCAGTACACCAACTTCGGTGTCCCGACGCTCGGTCTGAAGCGCGGCCTTGGGCAGAATGCGGTCATCGCGCCCTATGCCTCGATCCTCGCCAGCCAGTATTATCCGGAAGCGGCGCTCGAAAACCTGAAGCGCCTGCGCAAGCTCGGCGCACTCGGTCCCTACGGCTTCCACGATGCCGTCGACTTCACGCCGACTCGTCTGCCGGACGGCAAGAAGTGCGCGGTGGTCTACAACTACTATGCCCACCATCATGGCATGTCGATCGCGGCGATCGCCAACGTCGCCTTCAATGGTCGTCTGCGTGCGCTCTTCCATGCCGACCCGGTGATCGAAGCGGCCGAACTCCTCCTGCAGGAGAAGACACCGCGCGAAATCCCGGTCATGAGCGCGAAGTACGAGCCGCAGACGCCGGGCAAGGGCCAGGCGGACCTTCTGCGTGCCGAAATCCGCACGGTCGAGGATCCGGCCACCAAGGACCGCGAAGTCGTCTTCCTGTCCAACGGTCACTACTCGGTGATGCTCACGGCCACCGGATCTGGCTTCTCTCGCTGGAACGGCCAGTCCGTCACTCGCTGGAAACCCGACACGACCGAGGACCGCTGGGGCACCTTCCTGTTCCTGCGGGACACCCAGTCCAACGAGTGGTGGTCGGCGACTTCGGCGCCGCGAAGCGCTCTCAACGAAAAGACCAAGGTCATCTTCGGTGACGACAAGGCCGAGTTCTTCAAGACCGTCGGCGACATCTCGACGAGCCTCGAATGCATTGTCGGGACCGAGCACGATGCCGAGGGCCGTCGCCTGACGATCCTGAACACCGGCACCGAAGACCGCTTCATCGAAGTGACGTCCTACACCGAGCCGGTGCTCGCCTTCGAAGACAGCGACAATGCGCATCCGCTCTTCTCGCGGATGTTCGTGAAGACCGAATTCGGTCGCCGTCGTGACGTCATTCGTGCCGAGCGCAACAAGCGCAGTCCGTCGGATCCCGATATCTGCGTTGCCCATCTCGTGGTGGACAGTGCGGGCCAGGGTCGCCCGACGGAATTCGAAACCGATCGCCGCAAGTTCCTCGGCCGTGGCCGCAGTCTCGGCGAGGCGGCAGCCTTCGATCCGGGCGCAAGCCTCTCCGGCACGGAGGGCTTCACGCTCGACCCGATCCTGAGCCTTCGCCGCGTTGTGCGCGTGCCGTCCGGCAAGAAGGTCCAGGTCATCTTCTGGACCATGGCTGCCCCGAACCGCGAAGAGATCGATCAGGCGATCGAACGCTACCGCCATCCGGATGCGTTCAGCCACGAGCTGATCCATGCCTGGACGCGTGCGCAGGTCGAGCTCCGCCACATCGGCATCACCTCGCAGCAGGCGGCCGCCTTCCAGCATCTTGGCCGCTATCTCGTCTATCCCGACAATCATCTGCGGGCAGACCCGGAAACGGTTCGCAAGGGCCTGCGCTCGCAGTCGGCTCTCTGGCCGATGGCAATTTCGGGCGACTTCCCGATCTTTGCGCTGCGCATCAACGACGACATGGACATGGACATCGCCCGTGAAGCGATGAGTGCGCTGGAGTATCTCCGCCGTCGTGGCGTCGTGGCCGATCTCGCGATCATCAACGAACGCGCAACATCCTATGCGCAGGACATGCAGCATGCACTCGACCAGATGGCGGACAATCTGCGTCACCGCCTGCCGGGCGGTCGCCAGCATGTCTTTACCGTTCGTGACGATCTGCAGGACGAGGGCGCAACGCTTGCCGTTCTCGCGGCAGCCCGCGTCGTGCTCCATACCCGCAACGGCAAGATCGTCGACCAGGTAAATCGGGCCGTTTCGCTGTTTGCAACGCCGCGCACGATCGATGGTGACGTCGAATGGGCGGGCCTGCCGCCGTCGCTGCCGGCGCCGAGCAAGGCTGGTCGGGCTATCGACGGTTCCGACCTCGACTTCTGGAACGGTTTTGGCGGCTTCTCGAAGGACGGGATCGAATATGTCGTCCGCCTCAACGGTGGGGCCCACACGCCAACGCCGTGGATCAACGTGATCGCCAACGAGAACTTTGGCTTCCATGTGTCAGCCGAAGGCGCGGGCTTCACCTGGAGCCAGAACTCGCGTGACTATCAGGTCACGCCCTGGACCAATGACCCGGTCGTCAACCGCCCCGGTGAGGCCTTCTATGTGACGGATCTTGTCAGCGGCCGTGCCTATGCGACGGTGAGCGCGCTCAACCTCGATCCGGCCGCCAGCTTCGAAACCCGTCACGGTCTCGGCTATTCGACCTTCATCAGCCGCCACGGCGATCTCGAGATCGAGCTGACGCAGACGGTCGATCGCGAACGTCCGGTGAAACTCTCGAAGATCCGGCTGAAGAATGTCAGCGGCGAGGCGCGCAAGTTCCGGATCTACGGCTATGCGGAGTGGGTGCTGGGCAACAACCCCGCGCGCACCGCGCCCTTCGTTCTGTCGACGTTCGACGAAGAGACGGGCGCGCTTCTCGCTTCGAACCCGTACGAGATCAACTATCCGGGCCGCTTCGCCTTCCTGGCAGGCCCGGAACAGCCGGATGGCTACACCGCAAGCCGGCGCGAGTTCATCGGCCGTCACGGTACGATCAAGCTGCCGCAGGCCGTTGCGCGTGCCTCGGGTCTGACGGGCTCGATCGAGAGCGAGAGCGACCCCTGTGCGGCCATCGCCTTCGATATCGAACTGGCACCCGGCCAGTCGCGCGACATGACCTTCCTGCTCGGCGAAACCGACACTGCGGACGGTGCCGTCGATCTGGTCAAATCTGTCCGCGCTGCCGGGTTCGAGACGGTTCTGAAGACCAACAGGAACTTCTGGACAGGCTTCACCGGCAAGCTTTCGGTCGACACGGGCGACAAGGCCTTCGACAACCTGGTCAATCGCTGGCTGCCCTACCAGGCGCTGGCCTGCCGCATCTTCGCTCGAGCCGGGTTCTACCAGGCGAGTGGTGCATACGGCTTCCGCGACCAGTTGCAGGATACGCTTGCCTTCTTGACCGTCGAGCCGCAGCTGGCCCGTCGGCAGATCGTCAAGGCTGCGGCCCGTCAGTTCGTCGAAGGCGATGTCCAGCATTGGTGGTTACCGCAGACCGGCGCGGGTGTCCGCACCATGATCTCGGATGACGTCGTCTGGCTCGCCTATGCGATCGACCAGTATGTGTCGGCGACAGGCGACGAGGCGATCCTTTCCGAACAGATCCCATTCCTCGACGGCCCCGAACTCAACGACGGGCAGCATGACAGCTTCTTCCTGCCGAACACCGCGGCAGAGACAGCGGATCTCTATGAGCATGCGGCCCGAGCACTGGACCTTGCCGTTGCCCGCACCGGCGAACACGGCCTGCCGCTGATCCTCGGCGGCGACTGGAACGACGGCATGAACCGGGTCGGCATCGACGGTCGCGGCGAAAGCGTCTGGCTCGGTTGGCTGCTGGCCGCCACGCTGGAGCGCTTCAAGCGCCAGGCCGACAAGCGCGGCGAGCGTGAGCGGCGCACGCGGTGGGGCGATCATATCGCGAAGCTCAAGGCGGCTCTTGAAACGGCCGGCTGGGACGGCGATCACTACCGCCGCGGCTATTTCGACGACGGCTCACCGCTCGGCTCCAGCGAGTCCTTGCAGTGCCAGATCGATTCCATCGCTCAATCCTGGAGCGTGCTCTCGGCTGTCGGGGATCCCGCGCATACCGAAAAGGCGCTTGATTCGGCGGTTTCCAGGCTCGTGGATACGGAGAACGGCATTGTCCGTCTCTTCACGCCGGCCTTCGAGAAGCCTGAGGTCGATCCTGGCTATATCGGTGCCTATCCGCCGTGTGTGCGTGAAAACGGGGGGCAGTATACCCATGCCGCGATCTGGCTTGGTCTGTCGCTGGTCAAGGCTGGGCGCATCGCGGATGCGTGGCGCGTCTTCGAACTCTTGAACCCGGTCAACCATGCCCGGACCGCCGAAGACGCAGAGCGTTACCGTGTCGAACCGTATGTCGTGGCAGCCGATATCTATGGCGGCGACGGCTATGCCGGACGCGGCGGCTGGACCTGGTATACGGGCTCTGCCGGCTGGCTCTATCGCTTTGCCGTCGAGGGCTTCCTCGGGATCCGCCGTAAGGGCAGCGAGATTGTCGTCAGCCCCGCCTTGCCGGAGCACTGGCAGGGTTTCAAGGCGACTGTTGATATCGACGGCCGCAAGGTCGACGTGGCGGTCACGCGCAATGCGGACGGCTACGATGTGACGCTGGATGGCAAGGCGCAGGTGATTGGCACCGACTTGCCCGAGCCGGCAGCTCAGCCGCCGGCGAAAAAGCCGGCCAGAAAGACCAAGGCCAAGGCCGCGGAATGATCGCAACGAAAGAGGCCCCGCCAGCGATGGCGGGGCCTCTTCTCTTTTGCGCGATCGGTGTGAAGCCGTCAGGCCGAGTAAACGACCAGAAGATCCTTGGCGTCGATCTGGTCGCCGATACGAACCAGCACTTCCGAAATCGTGCCGTCGCGGTCGGCGTGCAGTGCCGTTTCCATCTTCATGGCTTCGATCGACAGCAGCACGTCGCCCGACTTGACCGTCTGGCCGGAAGACACGGCAACCTGCGAAATCACGCCCGGCATCGGTGCTCCGAGGTGAGCGGCGTTGCCGTTCTCCGCCTTGCGACGGATGGCACTGCCCGATGCGCCATGCGCGCGATCCGGCACCTTGATACGGCGCGGCTGGCCGTTCAGTTCGAAGAAGACGGTGACCATGCCCTTGTCGTCGGTATGGCCGATCGCCTGGTTGACGATGACGAGCGTCTTGCCCTTTTCCAGGTCGACGAACAGTTCTTCGCCAGCCGGCAGACCATAGAAATACTGCGGTGTCGGGATGACCGAAACAGGCCCATAGGTATCGGCAGCCAACGCGTAATCGGTGAAGACCTTCGGGTACATCAGGTACGAGGCGAATTCGAAATCGGTCACCTCGCGGCCGAGCTTCTCCTCGATCGTCTTGCGCTCCGCATCGAGATCAGCCGGCGGCAGAAGAGAACCAGGGACGGCCGTGTAGGGCTGCTCGCCCTTCAGCACCTTCTTCTGCAGAGCCTCCGGCCAGCCACCTGGCGGCTGTCCGAGATCGCCCTTCAGCATCGAGACGACGGAGTCCGGGAAAGCGATGTCCTTGGCCGGGTTTTCGACGTCGGCGACGGAGAGATCCTGGCTCACCATCATCAGCGCCATGTCGCCGACAACCTTGGAGGATGGGGTCACCTTGACGATGTCGCCGAACATCTGGTTGGCATCGGCATAGGCCTGCGCCACTTCGTGCCAGCGGGTTTCGAGCCCCAGCGAACGGGCCTGTTCCTTGAGGTTGGTGAACTGGCCACCCGGCATTTCGTGCAGGTACACTTCGGAAGCCGGCCCCTTGAGGTCGCTTTCGAAGGCGGCGTACTGCGTGCGAACGGCTTCCCAGTAGAAGGACAGACGGCGGATCCAGTGCGGGTCGAGACCCGGGTCGCGCTCGGAGCCACGCAGGGCTTCGACGATCGAGCCGAGGCAGGGCTGGGACGTGTTGCCCGAGAAGGCATCCATGGCTGCATCCACCGCATCCACACCGGCCTCGACAGCCGCGAGAACTGTCGCAGCGGCAATGCCCGAGGTGTCGTGCGTGTGGAAGTGGATCGGCAGGCTGGTCGCTTCCCGCAGCGCCTTGAACAGCACCTTGGCCGCCGCCGGCTTCAGAAGGCCGGCCATATCCTTGACGGCGATGATGTGTGCACCGGCCTTTTCCAGATCGGCGGCGAGTGCCGTGTAGTACTTCAGGTCATACTTCGGGCGGGCCGAATTCAGGAGGTCGCCCGTGTAGCAGATGACCGCCTCGCAGAGCTTGTTCTCCTCGATGACGGCATCCATCGACACGCGCATGTTGTCGACCCAGTTCAGGCAGTCGAAGACGCGGAAGAGGTCGATCCCGCCCTTGGCTGCCTGACGGACGAAATACTTCACGACATTGTCGGGATAGTTCTTGTAGCCGACGCCGTTTGCGCCGCGCAGCAGCATCTGCAGAAGCAGGTTCGGCGCGCCTTCGCGCACCAGAGCCAGGCGCTCCCACGGATCTTCCGTCAGGAAGCGCATGGAGACGTCGAAGGTTGCTCCACCCCAGCATTCCAGCGAGAAGAGATTGGGCAGGGCCCGCGCATAGGTATCGGCAATCCGTGCAATGTCGTTGGTCCGCACGCGCGTCGCCAGCAGCGACTGGTGGCCGTCACGCATGGTCGTGTCGGTCATCAGGATGCGCTTTTCGTTGCGCATCCAGTCGCCGAACTTCTTCGGCCCGAGTTCGTCGAGCAGCTGCTTGGTGCCCGGCTTGATCGGGGCGTCGATGAAGGGAATGACCGGTTCGGCAGCATCCGCCGGCGGCTTCGGGCGCCCCTTCACTTCCGGGTGCCCGTTGACCGTCACGTCGGCCAGATAGGTCAGAAGCTTGGTCGCGCGGTCCTGGCGCTTGACCTGTTGGAAGAGCTCCGGCGTCGTGTCGATGAAGCGGGTCGTATAGGAATTGTCGCGGAAGCTCGGATGACCGATGATCGCCTCAAGGAAGGTAAGGTTCGTCGCCACGCCGCGTATACGGAATTCGCGCAACGCGCGGTCCATGCGGCTGATCGCTTCCTGTGGCGTGCTGCCCGATGCCGTCACCTTGACCAGCAGCGGGTCATAATAGCGGGTGATGATCGCACCGGAATAGGCGGTACCGCCGTCGAGACGGATGCCGAAGCCGGCCGCCGAACGATAGGCGGTGATACGGCCGTAGTCCGGAATGAAGTTCTGCTCCGGATCTTCGGTGGTGATACGGCACTGCAGGGCATGGCCGTTGAGGCGGATATCCGCCTGCTTCGGCACGCCCGATTCCGGGGTCCCGATAGCATGGCCATCGAGGATGTGGATCTGCGCCTTGACGATATCGATGCCGGTCACGACTTCGGTGACGGTGTGCTCGACCTGAATGCGCGGATTGACCTCGATGCAGTAGAATTTGCCGGTATCGGCATCCATCAGATACTCGACCGTGCCAGCGCCGATATAGTTGGTTGCCTTGGCGATCCGGAGCGAATAGTCGGCCAGTTCCTGGCGCTGCGCTTCGTTCAGGTAAGGTGCCGGCGCACGCTCGACGACCTTCTGGTTGCGGCGCTGGATCGAGCAGTCGCGTTCGAAGAGATGAACGACATTGCCATGTGTATCGCCAAGGACCTGGCTCTCGACGTGTCGGGCGCGCTCAACGAGCTTTTCGAGATAGACCTCGTCCTTGCCGAACGCGGCCATAGCCTCTCGCTTACCTTCCGTGACCTCCCGCAGCAAGTCCTTCGGGTCGCGGATTGCGCGCATGCCGCGACCGCCACCGCCCCAGGAGGCCTTCAGCATGACCGGATAGCCGATCTCGGCGGCGAGACGATGGATCTCGGCCTCATCATCCGGCAGTGGATCGGTGGCGGGCACGACCGGCACGCCGACGCTGATCGCGAGATTGCGGGCGGCAACCTTGTTGCCGAGCTGGCGCATCGTGTCGCTCTTCGGACCGATAAAGATCAGACCCGCATCGTTGCAGGCGTCCACGAATTCGGGACTCTCCGACAGCAGGCCGTAGCCGGGGTGAATTGCATCGGCACCGGACAGCTTGGCGACGCGGATGATTTCCTCAATCGACAGATAGCTTTCGATCGGTCCGAGATCTCTTGCCAGGTGCGGGCCTCGACCAACCTGGTAGCTTTCGTCCGCCTTGAAGCGGTGCAGCGCGAGTTTGTCTTCCTCGGCCCAGATGGCGACCGTTTTCAGACCGAGCTCGTTGGCGGCGCGAAAGACGCGGATCGCGATTTCCGAACGGTTGGCGACAAGGATCTTGGATATTGGCAATTCGATCTCCCCAAA
>JAIXSF010000391.1 GCA_027484835.1 Rhizobiaceae bacterium
GCGCTCAATTGCATATTGGCCCTCGAAACGCTAGATAACCGCCCGACCACAAGGAATTCCTGAGATATGGCTGAAACGCTCGCCGAGGCGGTCTCCCGCCGCCGCACCTTTGCTATTATCGCGCACCCGGACGCGGGTAAGACGACGCTGACCGAAAAGCTGCTGCTGTTCGGCGGCGCCATCCAGCTCGCCGGTGAAGTGAAAGCCAAGAAGGATCGCATCCAGACCCGTTCGGACTGGATGAAGATCGAGCGCGAACGTGGCATCTCGGTTGTCACCTCGGTGATGACCTTCGAATATGAAGGCAATGTCTTCAACATCCTCGACACGCCCGGTCACGAAGACTTCGCCGACGACACCTATCGCACGCTGACCGCCGTGGACGCTGCCGTCATGGTCATCGATGCCGCCAAGGGTATCGAGCCGCGTACGCTGAAGTTGTTCGAAGTCTGCCGCATGCGCGACATTCCGATCATCACCTTCGTCAACAAGATGGACCGCGAAAGCCGCGATCCCTTCGAGATCCTCGACGAAGTGGAAGAAAAGCTGGCGCTTGACACGGCCCCGATCACCTGGCCGGTCGGTCGCTCCAAGACCTTCTGCGGCTCCTATCATCTCGCCAACAACACTTATCGGGGCGGCGATGCACAAGTTGAGCCGGTCAAGGTCAATGGTCCGCAGAGTGTCGCGGAGAATCTGCCCGAAAACGAACGGCAGGCCTTCATCGACGAGCTTGAACTTGCCCGCGAAGCCTGCCGGCCCTTCGATCGCCAGAGCTTCCTCGAAGGCCACATGACGCCCGTCTTCTTCGGCTCGGCGCTTAGGAACTACGGTGTTCGTGACCTCATCAACGCGCTCGGTGCCTACGCGCCCCCGCCGCGCGACCAGGTGGCCGATACCCGGACCGTGCATGCGGCGGAAGACAAAATGACGGCCTTCGTCTTCAAGATCCAGGCCAACATGGACCCGAACCACCGCGACCGTATCGCTTTTGCCCGCATCTGCTCCGGCAAGCTCGAGCGCGGCATGAAGGCCCGTCTTGCCCGCACCGGCAAGCAGATGGGCCTGACGGCGCCGCAGTTCTTCTTCGCCTCCCAGCGCCAGCTGGCGGATACGGCCTACGCGGGCGACGTAGTCGGTATCCCGAACCACGGCACATTGCGCATTGGCGACACGCTGACTGAAGGCGAAAACCTCGTCTTCCAGGGCGTGCCGAACTTCTCGCCGGAAATTCTGCGCCGCGTGCGGCTCGAAGATGCGATGAAGGCGAAGAAGCTGAAGGAAGCCCTGCAGCAGATGGCGGAAGAGGGCGTCGTGCAGCTCTTCTCGCCGGAAGACGGCTCGCCGGCCATCGTCGGCGTTGTCGGTGCGCTGCAGCTCGACGTGTTGAAGGAGCGCCTGCAGGGCGAATACGGCCTGCCGGTCTCCTTCGAAATGTCGCGCTTCTCCGTCTGCCGCTGGATTTCGGCCGAGAACAAGGACGATCTGGAAAAGTTCATGACCCAGCGCCGTGGCGACATCTGCCGCGATCTCGATGGCGATCCGGTTTTCATGGCGCAGGACCAGTTCTCGCTGCGCTACGAGTCCGAGCGTTACCCCGCGATCAAGATGGTCGCCATCAAGGAATACCACGTCGCCAAGGCGGCGTGAGGTTTGGCGGGCGGTGGCGGATTTCCCGTCGCCCCCGCGGCGCCCGACCCGGGTGGTTATTCTGCCGGTCTGATCCGAAGCCCCTGTTCGGACGTGAACTCAACCCGCAGGTGCTCGTAACTTGAAATCGTCGGATGCGACGTCTCAAGCGGGTGCGTATGGGTCGCGGTAATGACGGCAACATCAGCGCCCGCAGCTTCCCCGGCCCTCACACCAGCCAGCACATCTTCGAACACCAGGCAGCGGGACGGGTCGACACCCAGCCGCTCGGCGCCGAGCCGATAACCGGCCGGGTCCGGCTTGCCGATCTTCACATCCTCCGCCGTCACGATCTTGAGCGGTTGCGGCAGGCCGGCCGCCCCGATGCGGGCGCGGGCAAGCGCCGATGGCGCCGAGGTGACGATCGCCCAGCGCTCAGCTGGCAAACTGTTCAGAAAGGCGATGGCGCCCGGGATCGGCACGATGCCCTCGAGATCCTCGATCTCGCCGCGCTCGATATCCAGCGCTTCCTTCACAACGTCGATGCCAGGCAGGTTCAGAGCGCTGATCGTGTCGATGCCGCGCTTGCCGTGCATGGTCGGCAGGAAGGTTTCGAGGTTCAGGCCGTGCTTCAGCGCCCAGCGGCTCCAGACGCGTTCGGCAGCGGCGATGGAATTGAGCAGCGTGCCGTCCATGTCGAAGAGGAAGGCGTCATAGGCGCGCTCGAAGAGCCGGTCGGGGGCGTGGTGCACGGTCTTGGGTCCTCTGTATCGGTTGCGTCGTGACGCTCCCCGTAAAGGCTCTCATCCCAGGCTGCAAACACTTAATCGGGATTGCCGCGGTTGAGAGGTGACAGGTCTTCCGCTCTCGCTTACTCTTCCGGCCATGAGACAGGGGCGTCTGGCGAAAGCCGGGCTGAGAAGTACCCTTTGAACCTGAACCAGATCATGCTGGCGGAGGGAGTCGATTGGGTGCTGCGTCGGGCTTTCCGCGCACACACCCGTCACTTCTCCGCCATAAGGGAGAAGCGGCCATGACATCCACCTCCATCAGAAACGTGCTCTCGATCGCCGGCTCCGACCCCTCGGGCGGCGCAGGCATCCAGGCCGACCTCAAGGCTTTCTCGGCCCGTGGTTGCTACGGCATGGCGGTCATTACGGCGCTGACGGCGCAGAACACACAAGGTGTCTCGGCGGTCGTGCCGCTCGATGCGGACTTCGTCGCCGAGCAGATCCGCATGGTCTTTGCGGATATCAGGGTCGATGCCGTGAAGATCGGCATGATCGCCAATGCGGGGATCGCCTCAGCCGTGGCGGCGGCGTTGAAGCCTCATCGGGGCATTCCCGTGGTTCTCGACCCGGTGATGATCGCCAAGGGCGGGGCCTCGCTTCTCGATCCCGCTGCGGTCGAGGCGCTCATCTCAGAACTCCTGCCGATCGCGACCCTTCTAACGCCGAACCTGCCGGAGGCTGCAGCCCTGCTCGAAGATCTCGAGGCTTCCGACCGGCGCAGCATGGAATCCCAGGCTGTCCGACTGACCGCGCTCGGACCGAAAGCCGTGTTGGTCAAGGGCGGGCATCTTGCCGGAGGTGAAAGCCCGGATGTGTTGGTAGCAGATGGGCGGGTCAGCTGGTTCGAGGCGCGACGCTTCGAGACGTCCAACACCCACGGCACCGGCTGCTCGCTGTCGAGTGCCCTGGCGGCGGAGCTTGCGAAGGGCAGGGAGCCGCACGAGGCGGTGGGTATCGCGAAGGCCTGGCTGGCAGAGGCTGTTGCTGCGTCCGGGAGACTGACGGTCGGATCGGGACACGGCCCGGTGCACCACTTCCATGCCATGTGGACGGAGCCTGTGCTCTCGTGATTCCAGATGCCGACAATTGCAGACAAAAAGAGCGCCCGGCGCTGGAGACGCCGGGCGAGGTGAACTTGACTGCAGGGGTTAATGATCGGCCTTGATAAAGGTTCCGTTCTGCAACTCTTTCATCGCCTGCATCAGCTCTTCGCGCGTGTTCATGACGATCGGACCATGCCAGGCGACCGGCTCCTTGATCGGCTTGCCGGTGACCAGGAGAAAGCGGATGCCCTTTTCTCCGGCCTGAACGGTGATCTCGTCGCCGGTGTCGAAGACGACCAGCGTTCGGTTGCCGGAGAGGTCGCGGATGTTCAGCTCCTCGCCCATGAATTCCTTCTCGACCTTCACGCCGAAGGGCTTGGAGGCATCGCGGAAGGAACCGGAGCCGGCGAAGATATAGGCGAAGGCCGAACGATAGGTGTCGACCGGGAAGGTCTTGCGCTTGCCGGGCGGCACCGAAATGTCGAGATAGACGGGCTCGGCGGCAATGCCGTCGACCGGGCCGCTCTTGCCCCAGAAGTCACCACAGATGACCCGCACGGCGGTGCCGTCGTCATCGATGACGACAGGAATATCGGCAGACTTGATGTCCTGGTAGCGCGGCTTGGTCATCTTCAGCGAAGACGGCAGGTTGGCCCAGAGCTGGAAGCCGTGCATCCGGCCGGCGAAATCGCCCTTCGGCATTTCCTGGTGCAGGATGCCGCTGCCGGCGGTCATCCATTGCAGGTCCCCGGCACCCAGCATGCCGTAATTGCCGAGGCTGTCGCCATGTTCGACGGTGCCGGCCAGCACATAGGTGATCGTCTCGATGCCGCGATGCGGATGCCACGGGAAGCCGCGCAGATAGTCGTTCGGCTCGTCATTGCGGAAATCGTCCATCATCAGGAAGGGATCGGTCATCGACGGATCCCCGAAGCCGAAGACGCGGTGCAGTTTCACACCTGCTCCCTCCATGGTCGGCGTGGCACGGCTCTCATGCTTGACGGGACGAATGGACATCGGTGG
Source organism: Rhizobiaceae bacterium (assembly GCA_027484835.1). Taxonomy (GTDB): domain Bacteria; phylum Pseudomonadota; class Alphaproteobacteria; order Rhizobiales; family Rhizobiaceae; genus Allorhizobium. Next base: position 4,487 of record JAIXSF010000391.1, read on the forward strand.
ACCTCCTCGGGATAAACAGGCTCGTTCGTGTGCTGCAATATAGGCGAGGGAGCCAGGGGGGCGCAGGCCCGGCGGGCAGAACGCAGTGTTCACTTTTGTGCCAACCGACGTCAGGAAGAATGTTGCACTACCCGACAAAATTTTGTCATGAAGGGTGCCATGTTTGCAAATCATTAGTCTATCGGGCGAAGACTACCCAAGATTCGCAGTCGGTCGATGGACCTGGGGCAGAATTCATATGTGTCGTTGGGCAGCTTACCGTGGTGTTCCGATCTTCCTCGAAGAGCTTGTCAGCTCGCCTGCGCATTCCCTGATCGAGCAATCCCACTGCGCCACACGCGCCAAGACGGCCACCAACGCCGATGGCTTCGGTCTCGCCTGGTATGGTGACCGCCCGGAGCCCGGTCGCTTCCGCGACGTCCTCCCGGCCTGGTCGGACTGCAACCTGAAGAGCCTTGCGAGCCAGATCCGATCCCCGCTGTTCCTGGCCCATGTCCGCGCCGCCACCCATGGCGCGACCCGCCGCGACAATTGCCATCCCTTCGTCCAGGGCAACTGGTCCTTCATGCACAACGGCCAGATCGACAATTTCGATCGTATCCGGCGGCCGATGGAAGGCATGCTGGATGACGAGCATTTCCACGCCCGCGTCGGCACCACCGACAGCGAGCTGCTCTTCCTGCTCGCCCTTCAGTTCGGTCTGAGGGAACGTCCTATCGCAGCGATGAGCGAGGCCGTGGGCTTTGTCGAGCAGATCAGCCTGCACCTGACCGGTACGGCGCGCATTCGCCTCACGGCGGCCTTCTCTGATGGCAAGACGCTCTATGCCGTCCGTTACTCGACCGACGAACACGCGCCAACCCTGTTTGCCGCCCCGATGGGCCCGGCCGGCAGCTATTGCCTTGTGTCCGAACCCTTGAACGACGAGACGGACACCTGGGTGGAGATCCCGGCCGGCAGTGCGGTGATCCTGAACGAGCAGGGGCTCGATGCCGCGGAATTCAAGCCTCAGGTCGAAAGGACCCAGGTCGACCAGATCCGCAAGCCGGAACTTGTCGCGGGCTGAAGCGCAACCCTCAATCGACGATGCCGAGTTCCGCGCGCAGCTTGCGTGTCAGGGACGCGCTGACCGTCCGATAGGAGCGCGTCAGATATTCGTGCACATCCGTTTCGCTGAGGTCCGTCTTCGGCTGCGCCGTCACCCACTTGCGCTTGGCGAAGTAGGGCGCCTGTGACACGCCCGCGAGCGAGGTCAGGATTTCGAAGCTCTCCTCGCTGACCTTGAAGCAAAGGCGATTTTCGCCATCGGTCAGCAGCGCGAAGATTTTGTCTCCGACCTTGGCGACGCGGGCGTCCCACTGATCGACAAGCGTGGTTCCGGCCAGGCTCTCTGCGAAGCTGTCGAAGCCGGGGCGGGAAAACAGGCTCATGCGCCCGCTCCGCCGATCTGTGTTGCGATCCAGAGCGCCAGCCGCTCCGCCACCTCGTCCTTGGAGAGATCCGGCCAGGCTTCGACACCGTCGCGGGAAATCAGCTTCACCCGGTTGCGATCGCCACCCATGATCCCCGTCTCGGGGGAAACGTCATTGGCGACAATCAGATCGGCCCCTTTGCGCTCGAGCTTCGCTCGGCCGTTCTCCTCGACATTCTGGGTCTCGGCGGCAAAGCCGACCACGAGCCGCGGACGCTTGGCATGGTGGCCGACCGTCTTCAGGATATCGGGGTTCTCGGCGAGCTCAAGCGGCGGCGGTGCCTCGCCGGGGTGTTTCTTGATCTTCTGCTCCGCCGAGGCGGCAACGCGCCAGTCAGCGACGGCGGCAACCATGACCGCGATGTCGGCCGGAAGTGCTGAGAGAACCGCATCGCGCATCTCCTCCGCGCGTTCCACGTGTCGTGTTTGCACGCCGGCAGGATCTGCGATCGTCACGGGTCCGGAGACAAGCGTGACATCGGCGCCGAGACGCGCAAGGGCGGCCGCAATCGCATGGCCCTGTTTGCCGGAGGAGCGGTTCGCAATGTAGCGCACGGGATCGATCGGCTCATGCGTCGGGCCTGATGTCACGACGGCCTTCATGCCAGCGAGCGGTTTGGGGCCGGAAAGCATGTCTTCGACACGGGCTGCGATCTCCAGCGGCTCGGCCATCCGCCCGCGCCCGCGCTCGCCGCTTTCCGCCATCTCGCCTTCCATCGGGCCGATCGCCTCGATACCGTCGCGCAGCAGTACCGCGAAGTTCCTCTGGGTCGCGGGATGCGCCCACATCTTGGGGTTCATGGCCGGTGCGATCAGCACGGGACGGTCGGTCGCAAGCAAAACGGTGGAGGCCAGATCGTCGGCAAGCCCGTTGGCCATCTTCGCCATCAGATCGGCAGTGGCAGGTGCAACGAGCACGAGGTCGCATTCCCGCGCGAGCCGGATATGGCCGACATCCTGCTCGTCTTCGCGGGAAAAGAGCTCGGTATAGACATGGCTTGCCGAAAGTGCGCCGACGGCAAGCGGCGTAACAAATTCCTGGGCACCACGCGTCATGATCGGACGCACGACCGCACCGCGCTCCCGGAGCCTCCGGATGAGGTCGAGGCTCTTATAGGCGGCGATGCCTCCCGCGATGACTAGCAAAATGCGCTTTCCGGCCAGGCTCATGCAATGCAACCCTCAATCTCTGCGGGCGCGACCCTAGCGCAAATCGGATCGATGGCAAATCGCGGCAACAGAGACTGGTAAACGCTTGGGCGTCTCAGTCCAGCCTCAAGGGCACTTCTGCCACTGTCCCCGGCTGACCCTCCAGATAGCGCAGCCCGTCGCCGAGGGTCGACGCCATCGACTTGACGATCCGGCTCCCCAGTCCGGTCCCCTTTGGCGCACTGGTGGGATCGATCCCGATACCGTCATCCTCGACCCTGAGCATGGCTTCGCTCTCACCGGTCATCTTCAGATGCACACGAATGTCGCCGGACTGGCCGGAGGCATATGCATATTTGAAAGCGTTGGTGACGAGCTCGGTGACGATCATGCCAACCGACACCGCCTTGTCGGCACTGAGCGAGATGGGATCTGCGTCGAGCAGCAGGCGAACGGGTTTTTCGGCGCTGTGCAGGGAATTGTAGAGCTCTACGGTCAGGCGGTTGAGGTAACGGTCCAGCTCCACCCGGCTGACATCGTCTGAGGTGTAGAGGCTGCGATGCATGCCGGCGATGGCCGATATGCGGGCTTGGGTTTCCGCGAGTTCCGCCTTCACCTCGTCGCTGCGCGCAGCCGAAATCTGCAGACGCAGCAGACTGGCAACCAGCGCCAGCGAATTGGCGACACGGTGGTTGACCTCCGCCAGAAGCGCCTCTGCCCGCTCCTTGCCGAGCCTGACCTCTTCGTCCGCCCGAGCCTTCGCCGATCGCAACTGTGCATTGGCAACCGTCTGCTCGATGGCGCTGGACAGGAGCGACAGGAAATCGTCGCTAACGGTCTTGATCACGTAGTCGGCGGCCCCTGCCTTGATCGCCTCGATCGCGACCTGAGCCTCGTTCGATCCGGTCACATAGACGACGGGTACGTCGATCTCCGCCTCGCGCATGCGGGCAAGAACCTCGTGGCCGGTCGTCTGGCGCAGATAGTGGTCAAGGACGACCACGTCGAACCGGGTCGCCTTCAGAAGATCGAGCGCGTCTTCGGCATTTTCCGCATGCGATACCTCGTGCCCGAGCCGGCCCATATGCTTCTGGACCAGCCGGGCGATGGCGGCATCATCGTCGATATAGAGAACGCTGAAGCTCATCTCCCGGCCGCCATCAGGGGATCTGCATGACGGAAAAGAACAATCCGAGCTGGCGAATGGCGTTGGCGAAATTGTCGTAGTCGACAGGCTTGGTGATATAAACATTGGCCCCGAGGTCGTAGCAGCGCTGGATCTCACGTTCGTCGTCCGTCGTGGTGAGGATCACCACCGGCAGCCGTCGCGTGTGCGGGTTTGATTTGATTTGGTCGAGAATATCCGTGCCGGACATGTCCGGCAGGTTGAGATCGAGCAGGATCAGAAGATAACGATCTTCCGAGACCTTGCCGCTACGATCTTTGCCGAGAATATGGTCGAGAGCCTCGGTCCCGTTGGTGAACGGGATGATCTCGTTGTTGACGCCGGCACGCCGGACATTCTTCTCGATCAGACGAGCATGACCCTCGTCGTCCTCGACCATGATGATGGTAACTTCTTTGCCCACAGCCTTCATTCTCAACTCCGTACCAAGCGTGACAGATCAGATGGCAGTCTCAGCACGAACGTCGATCCCTCTCCCAAACGGGAGTTAACGGTGATCTCCCCGCCAAGGTTCCGTGCTAGTGAACGAACATGCGCCAGTCCGATACCCTCGCCGGACTGGTCTTGCTGGCCCGAGCGGCGAAACAGCTCGAAAATGCGCTCGTGATCCTGTTCGGCGATGCCGCGGCCATTGTCCTCGATCTCGATGCGCAGCATGTGCCGGCCTTCCGGCACGGCGCGGATGGCAAGGGCGAGCGGCCGGCTGGGATTGCGGTACTTGATCGCGTTGTCGACGATATTACCGATAATCTGCTCGAGCGACAGCCGGTCGGTAATGAGGCGCGGCGCGCGAATGTCGAGAGCGATCGTGCCGTCGCTCTCGCTGATCTGGTGGTACACGCTGGCCGTGATCGTCTCGACAAGCGGCTTCAGGGCGATCTCTTCCGGCTTCAGCTGGCGTCGACCATCACGGGAAATCTTCAGGATCGCGTTGATCAGCCCGTCCATCTTCTTCGTGGACGAGCGGATGAAGCCGATGGCCTCCGGCAGATCCTCGGAGGCAGCGAGCCTTGCGGACTGGACCTGATCGGCGCTGAGCGGCTTGCCGTCGTTCAACACATAGGTCTGCAGCGACTTCAGCGAGGCGTCGAGTTCTGCGGTGAAGCCCATGATGTTGACGAGCGGCGCGCGCAGATCATGCGTGACGATGTAGGCGAAGCGCTGGATCTCCTGGTTCGCCTGGATCAGATCTTCGGTACGCTCGGCGACGCGCGCTTCGAGGCCCTGGTTGAGCACCTCCACCTCGCGCCGCGAGGCGGCAAGGGCCCGAACATGCTGCGCCACGACAAAGATTGCCCCGCCCATGACGGCGACGATCGCGATGCCGCCGCCGACCGTGATCCACTGCAATTGCTGGGATGCCGCCAGCTGTGCTGTCGTGCCGCGTTCGACATTGGCGTCGGAGAGATCCTTGAACTCATCCAGCATCTGCCGGATGTCGTCCATTAGCTCACGGCCGATATCGCTCTGGACGAGTTCGATCGCCTGATCCTGCTCGCCGCTGCGCACGAGGTTGATCGTCTGGCCCATCTCGGCGAGCTTGGCGCGAACCTTGTTGCGCAAGGTCTCGATCTGGCCGGCCAGCACAGGGCGATCCTTGGTTGCCTGCGCCAGTTTCTCGACATCGTCCCGGATCTCGGTTGCGCCGGATTCGTAGGGCTGCAGGAAGAGCTCGTTGCCGGTGATGACGAAGCCGCGTTGGCCGGTTTCCGCATCCGAGAGCTTCTGCATCAGGTCCGCTGCCATGCGGCGGATATTGCGCTCTTGCAGGATGTAGTCGAAGGTTGCACGGGTTCTTTCGACGAGACCGAAGGTCGCGACGATGATGCCGATGAGAATTCCAGTGCCGATCAGGAGAAAGAGCAGCGTGGACCGGACGAAGCCGGTTTGGGTGGCAGACATGTAACTCCCGACGGAACAAAGAAAGCGCAATGCCGTTCCAACGCGGCCCGCTGTGCTTTGTTCCATCGAAAGATCAAGAAATTTTGGTCAATCTGTGCCGGCCGGTGCAGACCGCAATCAGCTGATCTGGAGCGCGATTGCCACTGCCGCTGCCGCAATCACCCAAAGGGCGACACGACCAAGGCGCGTATGCCGTGCTTCCGCGCGTCCGATCCGTTCGGCGGTATCGGCATCGAAGCGCAGGCCTTCCTCGCTCATGCGAACGATCTCGGCATGCAGCTTTTCGGTCTTGGTGGCGATTTCCGGCAGCGCCTCGGCAAGCCGCAAGGCGGCCTTTGCACCATCCTTGATATCGGTCGCGATCCGCTTGGGACCGAGGTTGTCACGGATCCAGTGCGAAACGACCGGCTCGGCGGCTTTCCACATGTTGAAGCGCGGATTGAGGATGCGCGAGACACCCTCGACGACGACCATGGTCTTCTGCAGCATGACCAGTTCGGGGCGCGTCTGCATGTCGAAGATTTCGGTGACCTCGAACAGCAGTGTCAGCAGCTTGCCCATGGAAATGGTCTCGGCCGGCTGCCCGTGGATCGGCTCGCCGATGGCGCGGATCGCCTGGGCGAAACTCGCAACGTTGTGGTGAGACGGGACGTAACCGGCTTCGAAATGAACCTCGGCGACCCGCATGTAGTCGCGCGTGATGAAGCCATAGAGGATCTCGGCGAGGAAGCGCCGTTCCTTCTTTCCCAGCCGACCGGCGATGCCCATGTCCACAGCGACGATCATGCCCGCCGGATCGACGAACAGATTGCCCGGATGCATGTCGGCGTGGAAGAAGCCGTCGCGCAGCGTGTGGCGCAGGAAGGACTGGATCAGCGTATCAGCGAGGGCATCGAGATCGTGACCTGCAGCCCTCAGGGCTTCGACATCAGACATCTTGACGCCGTCGATCCATTCCATGGTGACGACATCTCGGCCCGTACGCTCCCAATCGACCTGCGGGACGCGGAAACCGGGATCTTCTTTGGTGTTCTCAGCGATCTCCGACAATGCCGCGGCTTCGAGCCTGAGATCCATCTCGACCTTGGTGGTCTGCTCAAGGGTCTTCGTGACTTCGACGGGGCGCAGACGCCGCGTCGTCGGCAGGAAGCGCTCCTGAAGGTGCGAGACGAGATACATTGCTTCGAGATCCGCAGCGAAGCGCTTGCGGACGCCCGGGCGGATCACTTTTACGGCGACCTTCCTGGACCCTTCAGGCGTCGCAACTTCGGCCGGATGCACCTGCGCGATCGAGGCAGCGGCAATGGGTTCGCCGAAATGGGTGTAGAGCTCGTCGACCGACCGGCCAAGCGATTCCTGGATCGTCGAACGGGATGCCTCTGTGGGGAAGAAGGCCATCCGGTCCTGCAGGCCGGCAAGATCCTCGGCAAAGTCCGCGCCTACAACGTCGGGACGGGTCGCCAGGAACTGACCGATCTTGACGTAGGACGGCCCAAGTCGCGCGACGGCCCGGGCGAGACGGTCGGAGCGCTCGGTAGACTTCGCCCGGCTGCGTGCCAGCGGCGCAATCGCAGCCTTGGCAATGCCGACCATTGGCGGCAGTCCCTCGGACGGCAGCGCTGCGATGACACCTTCGCGCACCAGCACCCAGCCGACCCGCGCCAGGCGGAAATATGCCCCGATCGTGCTCATTCGCCTCAGATCTTCCAGCCGGAATGCAGAGCGGCGATACCACCGGTATAGTTGGTGAAGCGGACGTTTGAGAAACCAGCACGTTCGATCATGCGGGCGAAATCGGGCTGGTTGGGGAACTTGCGGATCGATTCCACCAGATACTGATA
>JAIXSF010000464.1 GCA_027484835.1 Rhizobiaceae bacterium
GGGCTCTGGAATGGTTCATCGCTTTCTCGATGGTCGTGCTGGCCATGCTCAAGCTGCAGAACGTCGAATCCTTCGCCACGATGTTCTTGAACTACGACCTGCTGGCTAAACGCTGGGTGCCGTACAGCTACATCTATCCCTATGCCGAGGGACTGGCTGGGCTTTTGATGGTTGCTGGTATTGCGAACTGGCTCTCGATCCCGGTCGCGCTCTTCATCGGTAGCATCGGTGCCCTCTCCGTCTTCAAGGCGGTCTACATCGACAAGCGCGAACTGAAATGTGCCTGCGTTGGCGGGGCGAGCAACGTGCCGCTCGGCTTCATCTCTCTGACTGAGAATTTGATGATGATTGCCATGGCAGTTTGGATGGCCTTGGCATCGTCGGGAATGATGCTTGGCCATCAGATGTGATTGATGCAACTGCCTTGGAGCAAGCGGAAGCCGGTGGAGATGCTGCCGGCTTCTTTTGTACCACATACCCACTTACCTGAATTTCTCTGCTGAACGCATTTTTAGGGTCTATTGGTTGCTCATAAACCGGCCGCTGCTCAGCAACGGTTGATCGCTCAGTTGTTCATTGGGTGACTTTAGACTCCTTCAAAGGTTGATCCACAGTCTGAGCCATAGCAACTACCGGCCCGGTTCTCGGCCCTAGTAAACCTTATATCCGGCCGCCGCTCTGTGGGGTGCGATAGCAATTCTGCGTGAGGCCCTTCTCAGACGTTTTGTGGCGTGTAAGAGTGCGCTGATGGGGTATTTGAAAGCGAAGCGCCAACTGCTGATTGCCATCGCGTTACTCGGGATCGTCGTTGGTCCGATGAGCATTGGGTATGCAAGAAGCATCATGCTGGCCGCCGAAAACGGTTCAGCGGCCAAGATGCCCATGATGGATATGTCTTCGGATATGCCGTGTTGCCCAGACGACATGCCGATAAAGCCGGGCTCAGGCAGTAACTCCTGTCCTCTGGCCCTCGTCTGCACCACGGTGATTGTCGCTAATCCAGCGTTTGGATCGATTTCGTCGTTTAGTCCCCGCATGCAAGGCAGCGCTCTCTTGGCTGCGTCTGATGCCGAACTGGCATCCTCTTTGGTCAGTCCTCCGGCACGACCTCCCAAAATCCGAACCTAAATCATCGAGCTCGGGTCAACGTCATCGGTAACGCGCAAAGCGTTGCACGAGCCAAAGCGCTGACGATTCCTTTCGATTGATGACGCGGTCCCTGACCCGTCCGGATGAGGCATGAAACATGAAAACGATAACTTTCAACGCGAGGGCGGGTCGCCTCGTGGGCGCAATCCTGTTCGGCTGGGCGACCGCCGCTTTGGCCGGAGCAGCAGACTACGAATTCCAGGCGGTGCAGACGGAAATCAGGCAGGGAGCAGGTTCGACCGTTTCGGTGAGGCTGATCGACAGGCGAACCGGCAATGCCGTTCCTGACGCCGTCATCTTTGCGACGAGAATGGACATGGCTCCCGATGGCATGGAAACGATGACGACGACCGTGGAACCATCAGCCTCAGTGGAGCCAGGCGTCTACACCTTCACGACGAACCTTTCCATGGAAGGGGGATGGCGTTTCCAGCTGGCGGCCAAGGTGCAAGGTGAAGCTGAAACGGTCACCGGTGAACTCATCCTCAAGGCAGTCCCATGACCGCCGCGCGCATCATCACCGCTCTCTTTCTCGCTGCATTCGTCGGCGCCGCAGGCTATTGGGCTGGAAAAAACGATGTCGGTGCCAAGTTGGCCCTCTCTAGCCGGCTGACTTTTCAGCCGACCGAGACGGCAGCGCAGCCGGAAGGAACGGGTGCGGTGATCTATTTCCGCCACCCGGACGGGCTCCCACAATACGCCGCCGAGCCAAGGAACACTGACGATGGGCGGCCTTTTTTGGCTGTCCGGGCCAGCGAAGACTTCAGCCTCAGCGCGAGCGGCGCTATGGCGCCCATAGTCGACGTTGCGTCCGCCACCGCCGAGCGAAAGATCCTCTACTACCGCAATCCCATGGGCTTGCCCGACACGTCCAAGGTCCCGAAGAAGGATTCCATGGGAATGGACTACCTGCCCGTCTATGACGTGGAGGCGAGCGACAGTTCCACGGTGAAGGTTTCACTCGGCAAGTTGCAGCGCACAGGCGTGAAGACTGCCATTGCCGAAACGACCACCGTCAGCCGAAAAATCCGGGTGCCTGGCACAGTCATGCTCGACGAGCGCAGGATCAGCATCGTCACGATGCGAGCGGATGCCTTTATCGACGATGTTGCGGATGTAACGACTGGCGCTCGCATCATCCGAGGCCAGGATCTCTTTCGTTTCTATTCGAAAGAAATCGCGACCGTCGGCGCTGAGTATGCTGCAGAAATGCGCGCAGGGGCGAGGCCCAATCTAGACGAAGGCGTGGCACTGCGATTGAAGAACCTTGGCGTACCAACAGAGGCGATCGCCCGCATCGCAGCTGAGCGGAAGGTGCCACAGAGCATCGCCTACACCTCACCTCGGGACGGAGTGATACTGGAACGAATGGCCGTGAGTGGCATGATGGCAGAGGCGGGAGATGTCCTGTTTCGCATCGCTGATGTGTCCAAGGTCTGGGTCATCGCCGACGTTCCCGAATATGAGCTGAACGCCGTTCGCCAAGGTGCGAGCGTATCAGTGAGTGTCCGCAACCTGCCCGGGACGACCTTCAAAGGCAGGGTGGATCTTATCTATCCGGAGGTCCAGATGGAGACGCGCACAACGAAGGTCAGGATCGAGCTTCCCAATTCTGATGGTCAACTCATGTCCAACATGTATGCGGAAGTCGAGATCGAGGCCGGGGCAGCAGAGGAAGTCGTTGCGGTTCCAAACAGTGCAGTCATCGATACGGGCGACCGTCAGATCCTCTTCGTTGATAGGGGGGAAGGCAGGTTCGAACCGATAGACGTCATTCTGGGCGTCCGCGGCGAGGACCTGACGGAAATCACGAATGGCATTGTAGCTGGCGACCGCGTTGTCGTTTCCGCCAACTTCCTTCTCGACGCTGAAAGCAACCTGAATGCAGCCTTGAGCGCATTGGCAGGCGGCGAGGTTACACCATGATTGCCAAGGTGATCGCCTGGTCAGCCCGAAACCTCGTTCTCATCTTCATCGGTGCGCTGCTCTCCGTTGCTGGGGGCGTTTACGCGCTTCGCACGCTACCCCTCGATGCCATTCCTGACCTGTCCGACGTCCAGGTCATCGTCTTCACCGACTATCCAGGTCAGGCGCCGCAGGTCGTGGAGGATCAGGTTACCTATCCCCTCACCACCTCCATGCTCACCGTCCCTAAGTCAAAGGTTGTGCGTGGTTTCTCGTTCTTTGGCGTATCCTTCGTCTACGTGATCTTCGAAGACGGAACCGACCCCTATTGGGCGCGCAGCCGTGTGCTGGAGTATCTGAACGTCGCAGCCGCCCGCCTGCCTGACGGCATCACTCCGAGCCTCGGCCCGGACGCAACGGGCGTGGGCTGGGTCTACCAGTATGCCGTGGTTGCTAAGGAGCTGTCGCTCGCGGAGCTGCGTTCGCTTCAGGACTGGGTGGTGCGTTTCGCTGTTTCCAGGTCTGAAGGTGTGGCGGAGGTCGCAAGCGTCGGCGGTTTCGTCAAGCAATACTCCATCGTCGTCGACCCCGCACGGCTGAAGTCGCAGAACGTCTCCCTGTCCGACATCGCCGACGCGGTGAGGTCAAGCAACCGGGACGTTGGCGGGCGAACGATCGAGCTTGCCGAGTTCGAGTTCATGGTTCGCAGCAAAGGTTACCTGCAGGGCGTCAAGGACATTGAGAGCATCGTCCTCAAGACAGCATCCGGCACTCCGCTGCGACTTTCGGACGTTGCCAGAGTTGAATTAGTCCCCGACGAACGAAGAGGCATCACCGAGCTGAATGGCGAGGGTGAGGTCGTGAGCGGGATTGTCCTCCAGCGGGACGGAGCAAATGCGCTGACGGTAATCGACGGCGCCAAGAAGAGCCTGGCGGCAGTTCAGACCAGTATGCCGGCTGGCACCGAAATCGTGCCCGTCTACGATCGCTCGCAACTCATCGAGGCGGCGATCGAAACCCTGAAAGTGACTTTGATCGAGGAATCGATTGTTGTTGCGCTTGTGACGATTGCCTTCCTGTTGCATGTCCGCAGTGCGCTGGTGGCGATCATCATGCTGCCGATTGGTATTCTGATGGCATTTATGGCGATGCGAGCGCTGGGTCTTGGTGCCAACATCATGAGCCTTGGTGGCATCGCAATCGCCATTGGCGCAATGATCGACGCTGCCATCGTCATGATCGAGAACGCTCACAAGCATCTGGAGCGTGCTCCCCCGAATAAACCGCGAAGTGAAGTTCTGATCGAGGCGGCAAGCGAGGTTGGGCCGGCGCTGTTCTTCAGCCTACTAATCATCACCGTGTCCTTCCTGCCGATCTTCACGCTGGAAGCGCAGGAGGGCCGCTTGTTCGGTCCGCTTGCCTTCACCAAGACCTTTGCGATGGCAGCTGCCGCGATGCTCTCAATCACGCTTGTGCCGGCATTGATGATCCTCTTCGTGCGCGGCCGCATCGTTCCAGAACGCAAGAACCCGCTCAACCGTCTTCTGATCTGGATCTATCGTCCCGTTATTGCTGGCGTCCTCAAGGCCAAGACTTTGACTATTATCGCGGCCATTGCGATCCTGGCCGGAACAGTCTGGCCGGTTCAGCACATTGGCAGCGAGTTCATGCCTGATCTCGATGAAGGCACGCTGATGTATATGCCAACGACACTGCCAGGCCTGTCGGTGACGAAAGCCGCCGAGCTGATGCAGTTACAGGACCGTATCATCAAGTCGTTTCCCGAAGTGGAAACGGTGTTCGGCAAAGCAGGCAGAGCCTTGACGGCAACCGATCCTGCTCCGATGGAAATGTTCGAGACCATCATCACTTTGAGACCCAAGTCCGAATGGCGGCCGGGGATCACCACTGACAGCCTCAAGCAGGAAATGGATGCGGCGCTTCAGTTCCCTGGCGTCTCGAATGCGTGGACCATGCCGATCAGGGCTCGCATCGACATGCTTTCTACTGGCATCAGGACACCCGTGGGCGTGAAGGTCTACGGCACGGACCTCAATGAGATGGAGAAGGTGGCGCGGGACATTGAGACAGTCCTCAAGACAGTGCCGGGAACCTCAAGCGCCTATGCTGAGCGCGTCATAGGAGGGTACTATCTTGATGTGATCCCCGATCGCATCGCTTTGGGTCGCTTTGGACTTGCAATTGATGACGTTCAGGATGTCATTGCAATGGCTCTGGGCTCGGAGGTCGTAACATCCACCGTCGAAGGTCGGGAACGCTATGGCGTTGCCATTCGCTACCCAAGGGCTTTCCGCAGTGATCCGCAGTCCATCGCCCGTGACGTCCAGATCTCTTTGCCAGGAGGCGGCACAATCCCGCTTGGCGAAGTGGCGGAGGTCGAGCTCACGCGCGGGGCGACAAGCATCAGGACCGAGAACGGCCAGCTTGCGATCTACATCTTTGTCGACATCGCCAACCGCGATCTCGGTGGTTATGTCGCTGAAGCCCAGACTGCCGTGGCGGCGAGTGTCGAGATGCCCGCTGGCTATTCAGTCGCCTGGAGCGGGCAGTACGAATATCTCGAACGGGCAAGGGACCGACTGATGATCGTCGTCCCGCTGACGCTCGCCTTGATCTTCCTGCTGCTTTACCTGAACTTCAAAGCCTTGACCGAGACGATGATCGTCATGCTGTCCTTGCCGTTTGCTCTGGTCGGCGGCATCTGGATGATGTGGTGGCTTGGCTTCAACGCTTCGGTCGCAGTCGCCGTTGGCTTCATAGCTCTGGCCGGTGTCGCTGCAGAGACGGGAGTGATCATGCTCGTATACCTCGACCATGCTCTGAGGGACGAGAAGGCGAAATGCCTTATTGAAGGCAGACCATTTGGGAAGGAGGACCTGAACAAGGCAATCATGATCGGGGCCGTCGAACGTGTTCGGCCCAAATTGATGACGGTCGTTGCAATTATGGCGGGGCTGCTGCCGATCCTTTGGAGCACGGGTGCCGGATCGGAGATCATGCAGCGCATTGCAGTGCCCATGATCGGTGGAATGGTGTCATCGACGTTGTTGACACTCGTCGTGATCCCGGCGGTTTACGGATCAATCAAAGAGAGGGGGCTATGAATAATTCAGAACGCTCAACCGCAGACGGTAGCGAGCGCGACTTTCGCCATAGAATGAGCCGTTATTCCGGCGTACTCGTTCCATGATGTTGACTGCCATTGCTCGGATCCAGCTTGAAGACAGACAGAAAGCCGCGTTGCCCACCCGTGAAACAGCCTGAGCAAACGCTCATCCAGAAAGACATGGAGGTGAAACCAACCTAGCCGAAATGCTTAAACCAACTATCCTTCGAACTCGTTGTCGGGATGCGGCAACCTGTTAAAAAAGTAGGATGGGCACGCTAAGGCTTTCGCAAATTCTTGTTGTTCTACGACGCACGGTGATCCTCGTGCTTATGCTGGTCGTCGGTCAATTCGCCGACACAAGCCACGCCTCGGCTATTCCTGTAGAACGGAACGGTGGGATGTCAGTTTCCACCGAA
>JAIXSF010000421.1 GCA_027484835.1 Rhizobiaceae bacterium
GATCGGCATGGACCATCGCGCCGCCAATCCCTTGGCTTACGAGGTCTCCCGGGCTTTTGTCCCGCCGTGCACCCGATGGGATGTCTCTCCATCGGGAGCCGCTCTCGGACCAGCCACGCATGCTGCGTCGGAACCCTAGCGGCTAACTCTGAGCCTTACGAAGCAAGGGGCATGCCAAACCAGGAGAAGGCCAGTTGAAGCATGAAAGGGCAGTGGCGCATTGCGTTGCAGACGGCGGATTGCCTGAAACCGTGCAGACCTGCTTGCGAAAGAGGCAACCGCTGCTGCGGTTCTCAAGCAAGCCGCCGTCCGGCCGTTTCGGCGACGATCATACGGAAAGTCTTGTCCATTCATGCAAAAAGCCGCCCGTCCGGGGGACGAGCGGCCGGATGCTGACCTGCGCGCGTGGGACGCTACAGGTCAACCATCGACCTGGCGGAGGTCGATCTCGTCAGGCTGCCATTGCTTTGAGGGCGGGCGCCTGGCTCTCGACCCAGTTTTCGAAGACCTGCGGCTCGACACCCGTGAGCGCCTTGAAGTCACCGGTGATGCGGGACAGGCCACCCTGGCCGATCATGGTATCGATGGAGGCATAGACCCGGGCGACCGGCTCGGGCAGTCCTGCGCCGACCATGCCCTGAACAAGGCCCTCGAGCGGCACATCGACGACCGTGATGGCCTTGCCGGCCGACTTGGCCAGCAGTGCTGCGATGTCGCGGTGGCTGTGGGCGACGGCGCCCGTCAGCGTGTAGACCTTCTTGTCATTGCCGGCTACAACGAGCGCGGCGGCGGCCGCACGACCGAGGTCGTCGCGGGAGATGTGGGCAATCTTGCCGTCACCTGCCGCTGAATACCAGTGACCCGATGCCAGCGCAGGACCGGCGCTCATCATGACGTTCTCGAAGTACCAGTTGTTGCGCAGGATCGTCCAAGCCGGGATGGCGCTCGCCTGGATCGCAGCTTCGGTACCTTCGTGATCCGGTGCAAACAGCAGCGGCGAGTTTACCGGCTCCGGCATCGAGGTGTAGAGCAGGTGCTTGACGCCTGCCTTTTCTGCGGCGGCGATGGCTGCACGGTGCTGCACGAGGCGGTGACCCGGGCGATCGAGGGTGTCGGTGCTGATGATCAGGACGTTGTTGGCTTCGGCGAAAGCCGCTTCCATGGAGGCCACGTCATCGAAATCAACCTGCCGCAACTGAACACCCTTTTCGGCGAGTGCTGCCAGCTTCTCCGGTTTGCGGCTCGCGGCAATGATGTCGCCGGGCTTCACGCCGGATGTCTCCAAGAGATGGTGGATCACACGCTGGCCAAGCTGACCCGTTGCACCGGTTACGAGATATTTTGCAGTCATGTCGCGTCCATTCGTTAGGCCACTTTTCAGGGCTGGTCTAAATTTCAGAGTAGGTGTAGATTACAGATCAAAGCTGCCCGGTAAAGTAGGCAGTATTTTAGAACCAGGTTCTGACAGAGGTACTGATGACCGCGCATACGCCAACGAAATTGGACTACGGCCCGTCGATCCGTACTGTGCGTGCCATGATGGCGGCGCCCATCGACACGGTGTTCGATCCAGAGAAATGCCCTGTTCGTGACGTCTTCGCCCATGTTGGAGACAAATGGGCCTCGCTTATCCTGCAAACGCTCGGTCTGCGGGCACACCGCTTCGGCGAACTCAAGCGAGCGATCCCGGACATATCGCAGGCCATGCTGACGGGCACGCTTCGCAGCCTGCAGCGAGATGGCTTCGTGCGTCGGGAGGTCTTTCCGACCCAGCCGCCCAGTGTCGAGTACAGCCTGACCGAACTCGGCCAGTCTCTGCTGGGACCCGTGTCTGCGCTGACCGTCTGGACCATGGAACATCACGGGCGAATCCGCGAGGCGCGTGCCGTGTATGATGCCGATAACAAACCGGCCAAGAAGAAGGTTGCTGCAGTCTAATCGGGGATTATCCGGCGGGCAGGTCGTTTCATGCAAACGAATAGGTTTCATAAACCATCCGCTTCAACCAATTTGATATAAGCTGCGTGTAAATTACCCCTGACATTTGGGGGTGACCATGCTTAGCCACTTTATACGAGATCGCCGCGGCAACTTCGGACTTATGACGGCTCTCGTCATGGCACCGATGATCGGTGTTGCCGCACTGGCGATCGATATCAACAATGCCCTTACCATTCGCACCACCCTCCAGGCGGCCGCGGATGCTGCCGCGATTGCCGCGGTTGCCGAAACATCGGCCGGCGTTTCGCAGGCCATGCAGATGACGTCGGACGGGCAGTTGTCCGCCGCGATCGCAGATGCCAAGAAGGTGTTTCTCGGACACGCCAAAATGTCTGAAGACTTCGAGCTCAAGAACTTCGACGTGGATGTGGTCAAGACGGGATCGCAGCTGAAGGCGGTCTTCACGTTCGATGCTTCCGTCCCGACGACACTGGCGCGCATACTGGGGCAGACCGGAATGACGGTGAGCGGCCAGTCGGAAGCAGTCTTCCAGACGGATACTTTCCGCGACTTTTATCTGCTGCTGGACAACACGCCGTCGATGGGCGTCGGCGCGACGCCGACGGATGTCAATACGATGGTTGCGAATACCGGCGACCAGTGCGCCTTTGCCTGCCACATCGTCAAGGATGGCGTGGAAGACAAGAACAGCTACTTCTATCTCGCCAAGAAACTTGGCGTCACGATCCGTATCGACGTCGTGGCCAAGGCAACAGCTGCACTCATGGATACCGCCAAGACCTCGCGCAAGAGTTCCAATCAGTTTCGGATGGCGGTCTACACGTTCGGCGAGAAGGCGGAAGATACGAAGCTTCTGGAAGTGTCGTCGCTCACAGATAATCTCGATCAGGTTCAGGCCAAGGCCTCCAAGATCGGGCTGATGTCGATCCCGTGGCAGGGCTATGACAATGACCAGCAGACGGACTTCGATCGCGCACTGAAAAATGTCGGCGCGCTGATGGGAACGGCTGGCAACGGCGCGTCTGCAGGCAATCCGGAAAAGGTCCTCTTCTTCGTATCCGATGGCGTCGGCGACGCCTACAAGCCTGGAACCTGCACCAAGGCGACCACGAACGGACGTTGTCAGGAGCCGATCGATGTCACGCAGTGCACGGCGCTCAAGCAGAAGGGCTATCGCATAGCCGTCCTCTACACGACCTACCTCCCGCTTCCGACGAACGGCTGGTACAAGAAGTGGATCATGCCGTTCCAGAACGAGATCCCGACCCGCATGGAAGCCTGCGCTTCGCCGGGGCTTTTCTTCGAAGTAAGCCCGAGCGAGGGCATCTCGACCGCGATGAATGCACTGTTCCTGAAAATCATCTCCACACCCCGTCTCGCAAGCTAAGTGCAGAGAGGCGGCCCAGCCGGCGTTAGGGTCGCGCGCCGGGATGTCTCTGAAGCGAGACGCCGTCGCCGCCATGAAAGACTAGGCCTTCCTTCTCGAAGGCCTGTCTGATGGCCAGCAAGGATGCGGGACGGGTGGAGCGTTCGCTCTCCCCCTCGATCCGGCGGATCGAGGAGATCGAAACACCCGAAACACGGGAGAGATCTTCGAGCGTCCATTGCAACATCGCGCGACCTGCGCGGATCTGCATCGGCGTAAGCTGCGTGTCACTGCCGGTCTCGCCTTTATTCACGCGCAGTTCGTCATGTCGCATGATGATGCCGAGCCACTCATGCGATCGCCCGCCCTTGTGGATGATCGGCACGGCGCGGGCATGGAACCAG
The DNA here is from genome assembly GCA_027484835.1 of Rhizobiaceae bacterium. GTDB lineage: Bacteria > Pseudomonadota > Alphaproteobacteria > Rhizobiales > Rhizobiaceae > Allorhizobium. The sequence goes on from JAIXSF010000421.1 coordinate 3,733, forward strand.
TCATATTCGCCATTGATCTGCAGGATGCGGTGGTTGGCTACGTAGGGCGACAGCGTCGATACCGCATGTTCCCAAGCCGACTTCATTGCGGCTCGATCATCAGGGTGGATCGCCTCGATCCACCTTCCATCCAGCACGTCTGATTCCAGCTGACCGGTCAGCGCAGTCCAGCCGTAGGAAAAGACAGGCTCACCCGAAGCCGTCGCGCGCCACTCCATTGCCGCGATTGCGCTGACCAGCGTCCTGTAGCGGATGATGGTATCTTCCAGCGCCAGCTCGTGTTCGTGTTGGATCGATACATCCTGCACCACACCGATCGCCCGGACCGGGCGCTGGTCTGCATCGAGGATCACTTCTGACCGGAATTCGACCCAACGGACCGTGCGATCGGCCCGGATGATCCTGAAATCACGATTGACGGGTACGCCGGATCGAATGAGCGACCAGATGTCATCGCACCTTGGACGATCGTCCGGATGGATTTGATTGATGAGATCCAAGACGCGAAACGGCTGCTGAGTCTCGATGCCCATCACTCTCAACAGCCCCGTGCTGGATGTGGATTGGCCCGTTACGAGATCACAGGTCCAGAAGCCCGTCGTGCCCCTTTGCTCAATCAGCCTCAGGAAATGGGCGGAAGACGCGCCCTGGAGCTTAGGGCCAGCTGTGGTCAACTCACCGAGCGGACCGGCAGTCGAGTCGACCTGGGCAGAAGAATCGAGAAAGCTGCTCATTTCAGAACGATCATAGACCTCGTGGTGGAGGCAGAAGACGTACCGAGAGATATGCCTGCATGCCACCGAAACGCTAGCGCCGCGTCATGCCAGCCGCAAGCCTCTGACGATCGCATATAGGGCGGTCGCGGTACCGTGGCGACAGATTATTGGGCATCCGCGCAGATTAAGTTTTGCCGCGACCAATACACCAGGTCGCTGGATGATGCCTGAGCGAGAGCCACCCTTGTCGTCGCTCTTTGATCGTGGCAGGAAGTTGATGAACGCGCCGCGAGGCAAGACAAAGAGAGATAGCTGCATGTCGAACGTCATCAAGTTCGAGCGTCCGCCCGAGCCGAAAGTACCGAAGCCGAAGAAGACGGTCTCGCCGGGCCTGCGCAAGGTCCTGGTTTGGGTCGGGATCGCCGCTGCTCTCGTTGCCGCCTGGGGTTACTTCACCGTGTTTGGCGCGACCCCGGCGGCGGCCTGATCCCGCGAGGCGCTGGCTAGGACGCCGTAGCGTCCTTCACGAGTGCCCCACGCGCGCCAATGACCTTGGCCGCAAGCCGGGCCCCGGCCGCTATCGCATCTTCGATCGACTTGCCGGAAAGTTCTGCCGCCAGAAAACCTGCGTTGAAGCTGTCGCCCGCTGCGGTGGTGTCCACGACATGCTCGACGGACGGAATAGACAGGACACCCGTCTTGTCGGTGGTTTCGAGGAAGGTTACCGCCCCTCCTCCGTTTTTCACGATCACCCGACGCGCTCCTTCCGCGTGATAGCGCTTCGCCGTTTCAATGGGATCGCTATCCCCGAACCAGGTCGATTCGTCATCGAAGGATGGGAGGCACAGATCGCTGATGGCAGCGGCACGGTGGATCCAGCCACGCATAGTTTCGGGATTGTCCCAAAGCCTCGGACGCAGGTTGGGGTCGAAAACCACCGTTCCCCCGCGCCCGGCGAACTGGCCAAGCGCCTCGATCAGGGCCAGCCGATCCTGGTTCGGCAGGATTGCCAGCGTAATCCCGGACCAGTAGGCAACATCGGAGTTTTCGAGTGCCCGGACAATGGCCGCCGGATCGCTGGCAAGCCTTCGAGCGGCGCTGTCATTGCGCCAGTAGGTGAAGCTGCGTTCGCCCTCTTTCAGCGTGATGTAGTAGAGCCCGATCGTCTTGTCCGCCAGACGGCGGATATGAGCCGTGCCGATGCCTTCGGCGTTCAGGAAGTCCAGCATTCGATCAGAAAGGCCGTCAGTGCCGACCGCGGTAACATAGTCCACCTGCCATTCCGGCCCGAGGCTCTGACGGAGGTAAAAGGCAGTGTTGAGCGTATCTCCGGCAAAGCCCATGCTGAGGGCGCCGGGCGCTCCTGTCTCCGACAGCTCGCCCATGCATTCGCCGATTGATACGATCCGTCCCATATTTCCCCCCCCTCTCCCGAAGCTGCTTCTGATTATCGCGCCAGCCACCCGCCGTCGACTGGCAGAATTGTCCCGTGCACATAAGCGGCGGCATTGCCCCAGCGCCCAGCCGGGATACGGTCATGTCGACGGATCCGAAGGTGAAGGCGGCCGCCTCGACGATAGCCTCGACAGGTTCAATGGACGAAAGACCATCCGATAAGGAGCCAAAGCGGCCGCCCTGCCCTGCGATCTGTCCTTCCGTTTCCGCCATTCCCGACCGACCGACACCCAGAACGACAGCACCGGCCGAAGCAAGCGCCACGGCGATGGCCTGTCCGATGCCGGTATGGGCACCCGTGACAACGGCCGTGCGAGCGGACAGATCAAAAGATGGCTGCATGCCGTCGCTCCCGAGATGTCTGCTGGGTCCGTCGATCAGCCTTAGTGGTCATCGATGAAGAGCGCCGGATCGAGATGCTCGATGTCCTGCAACTCTTCGGTCATGCGACCGATATGCTGGCTCATCGCCGAAACCGCCGTGCGATCGTCCCGGCTGCGCATGCCCTCGATGATCGCGGCATGTTCGGTGATGACGAGATCGAGGCGTCCGGTCTGCGGCAGCGTGATGTAGCGATAACGGTCGATCTGAACCTTGACCTGGGCAATCACTGCCCAGATCCCCGGATAGCCGGCGATGTCGGCAATCAACTGGTGGAACGCGGTGTCAACCTTGTGGAACTGCGGAATGTCACCGGAACGCGCTGCATCTTCCAGGGCGCGCTGGTTGGCGTCCAGCAATTCCAGGCGATCATCCTTCATCGCCGCGATCGCAAGCGATACCGTCGTTGCCTCAAGGGCCTTGCGGATCAGGATCGCCTCGTAAAGGGATCTCCGCGGAATGCGCGAGACGAAGGTTCCCGACTGCGGGTAGATCTCCACCAACCCCTCGTCCGCCAGCCGGAGCAGCGCCTCGCGGACCGGGGTTCGGCTCACGCCGAAGCGCTCGCCCAGCTGCTTCTCGTTCAAGGTTTCAAGCGGTTTGAGTTGCATGCAGACGATCTCGTCTCGCAAGATCGCATGGATCTGGGTCGCCGCCCGGCCCGCGCGCGTCCGGCCACGTTGATGCTCCGCCGGCACTGTTCGCGCTCTGCGCGCGCTATCGTCCTTATCTATCATGGCGCCTCCCAACTGAAATACTAATATATCAGTTGGGAGATCCTGTAAATCGGGTGGTTGCTTACACGCGCCTCAATAGTCAGGCGATAGCCTTGTGTCAGCACCTTATCGCCCGCTTACTTTTCCGCGCAGATGGCGTATCGATGCTGGGTGGCGCGCTCGAGCCCCTTGAAGAAGGAGAAGTTCTTACGCTGGGCGCGGTGGACCGCCCCCATGTCCTGGTCAACGGTGATCTTCGAAAAGCCCGCTTGCTTCAAAAGATCGGCGACGGCATGCGCATGCGCGCCCGAGGAAAAATGGACGCGCGAGAGGATGCGGTTGTGCGTTGCCGCCATGTCCGGATTCGGAGCACCGTGCAGGCCGTCACGCGCCAGACCAAGGCGGCTCGCAAATCCGGTCAGCTTTTTGATGAGACGGGTCAGCGCAGAGGTATTGACGAAGTCGCCATCGACGATCAGCACCTTGCCGCCCGGCTTCAAGACTCGGTGCCACTCCTGGAAGCAGGCGAGCGGATCAACCAGCGTCCAGACGAGGTGACGGTTGGTGATCACGTCGTAGGCATCGTCAGCTTCCATGGTACGCTCGGCATCGCCCATCAGGAAGCGGATTTGGCGACCCCTCGACTTGGCCTTTGCCCGCGCCCTTTCGAGCATCGGCTCGGCCCAGTCCAGACCCGTCACCTTGAAGCCCAGGTCGTCGAGCAGGTGCGATATCACCGCGGTGCCGCAGGCGAGATCGAGCGCCAATCGCCCCTCACCTTCACCGAGATGCTTTCGAAACAGCGCATGCCAGGCCGCTCTTTCCTCTTCCGAAAAGATCTCGTGGCCGGGCTGACTGTCGAAGGTCTCGGCGCGCAGCGACCAGTAGGCTTTGATTTCGTCGCGGAGGTCATGGTTGGAGAGGGAGCTAACGGCCTGCATTTTCGTATTCTTTCGGATCGGGGCTGTGAGGTTGGAACACTTCTAAAAGATAATTCTTGACTGTCAAACTCATAAAAACATAGATCACGGCATAATCACAAGCAGGAGAACTGATCGTGTTCAAGATGGAGAAGGTGGCTTCTGCCGCCGCGATTTCGCTCGTCCTTTTTTCAAGCGTCGCGCTGGCCGGCGAGACCATAAAGCTGAAGGACATCACGGGCCGTGAGGTCGAGGTGAGCGTTCCTGTCGAACGTGTCATTCTGGGCGAAGGCCGCCAGATCTACTTCACCGCAGCGCTCGACACGGACAATCCGTTCGGCCGCGTCGTTGGCTGGCGTGACGATTTCAAGAAGGCGGATCTCGACGGGTACAACATCTACCTGAAGAAATTCCCGGAGATGGAGAAGATCCCGACCTTCGGCGGGATGAAGGACGGCACCTTCGACATCGAGCAGGCGGTGGCTCTCAAGCCCGACGTGATCATTATGAACACGGAAGCCAAATCGGCGACGGAAGAGAGCGGCTATATCGAGAAGCTCGCCGCTGTCGGCATTCCGCTCGTCTATATCGACTTCCGCGAGAAGCCGATGGAGCACACCGACGACTCGATGCGGATCATCGGCAAGCTGTTCGGCAAGGAGGAGCGGGCCGAGGAATTCGTCAAGTTCCATGACGAGCAGATCGCCAAGGTGACCGACGTGCTCGCCAAGCAGGCTGACCTGAAGAAGCCGGTTGTCTTCATGGAGCGCGCCGGCGGCTATTCCGACGATTGCTGCATGTCCTTCGGCAACGAGAACTTCGGCAAGATGGTCGAACTCGCCGGTGGCGTGAACATGGCCAAGGATTTCATCCCCGGCACGTTTGGCACCGTCAATCCTGAACAGATCATCGCGTCGAACCCCGACCAGGTCATCGTCACCGGCTCGAACTGGGAGCTCTATGTTCCCGGCGGCAAGTGGATCGGCGTCGGTCCGGGCGCCGACAAGGCCGAATCCGCCCGCAAGCTCTCCGAGCTGATGAAGCGTCCTGGCTTCACCGACATCAAGGCGGTGAAGGACGGCAATGTCCACGCCATCTGGCACCAGTTCTACAACAGCCCCTACCAGTTCGTCGCCGTCCAGCAGATCGCAAAGTGGCTGCACCCGGATCTCTTCCAGGATCTCGACGCGGACGCCACCTTCAAGGACATGCATGAGCGCTTCCTGCCGGTGGACTACCAGCCCGGCTACTTCGCCTCGCTGAAGGCAGGCTCCTGATATCCATCCAGCCGGCGGGCAACCGCCGGCTGCTTGCCCCCTAGGGCACGAAAGACAGGAAGACACTTATGGCTACCACCGTCGAAACGGCCTTTCCGGCCTCAAGCGACACCTATCGAAGCCTGACGGCCAAGCGCCTGGCGATCCTTGCCGGGCTTTCACTCTGTCTGGTGCTGTCGATCGCTGTCGACATGGCCTATGGGCCAGCACGCTACACGCTGTCTGAAGTGGTCTCGACGATCTGGGATCCGGCCTCGGCGGGCAATCAGTTGCGTGTGGTGATCTGGGACATCCGCATGCCGATCGCGCTGATGGCCGTCACCGTCGGCGCCTGCCTGTCGCTTGCCGGCGCGCAGATGCAGACGATCCTTGCCAATCCGCTTGCCTCGCCGTTTACGCTCGGCATTTCCGCCGCGGCCGGCTTCGGCGCGGCTCTGGGCCTTGTGGCAGGCGTTGCGGTGTTTCCGGCGGCGGTCCAGTACATGGTGCCGATCAACGCCTTCCTGATGGCAATGCTGGCATCGCTCTTCATCTACGGTGTCTCCACCATGCGCGGGGTAACGGTCGAAACGATCGTGCTGCTCGGCATCGCGCTGGTCTTCACGTTCAACGCGCTTCTGTCACTGCTCGAATATCTCGCCTCCGAACAGGCGCTTGCGGCTGTCGTCTTCTGGACCATGGGATCGCTCACCAAGGCGACCTGGGGCAAGGTCGCCGTGACCTTCGCGGTGCTTGTCCTGTGCGTTCCGCTCTTTGCCCGTCGCGCCTGGGCGCTGACCGCCCTTCGCCTCGGTGACGACAAGGCCGCCTCCTTCGGCGTCAACGTGCGGGCACTCCGGCTCGAGACCATGCTGCTCGTCAGCCTGCTGGCCGCCATTCCCGTCTCGTTCGTCGGCACGATCGGCTTCATCGGTCTCGTTGGCCCGCACATCGCGCGCATGCTGCTTGGGGAGGATCAACGCTTCTTCCTGCCCGGCTCCGTGCTCTGCGGCGCGCTGCTGCTTTCCGTCACGTCCGTGGTGTCGAAGATGCTGATCCCCGGTGCCATCATGCCGATCGGCGTCATCACCGCACTCGTCGGCGTGCCCTTCTTCTTCTCGCTCATCTTCACCAACAGGAGGCGCGCATGGTAGCCCTCAGGCTCGAGGCCGTCGGCGCGCAATACGGCCGCCACCGCGTCTTTACGGATATCACCACCGGCGACATCACGGGCGGCGTCCTCACGGCGGTCATCGGCCCGAATGCGGCCGGCAAGTCGACACTCTTCAAGCGCATCGCCGGCTTGCTGAAAGGCGAAGGCGTCGTGCATCTCTCCGGCGAGGAAAGCCTGCGGCCGATCTGTTACATGCCGCAGGACACCGGCGCCAATGCCGTGCTCACCGTTTACGAGAGCGTACTGCTTGCGTCGAAGCAGGGTTCCGGCTGGAAGGTCGCGGACAACGAGCTGCTGGAGATCGATCGCATTCTGGCATCCCTCAGAATTTCCGATTTGGCGTTCCGGGATCTCGGTGAACTCTCAGGCGGGCAACGTCAGCTGGTTGCCATTGCCCAGGCGCTCGTACGCAAGCCGGAAGTCCTGCTGATGGACGAGCCAACCTCGGCACTCGATCTCTTCCGCCAGATCGAGGTCTTCCAGTTCATGCGCCAACTCGCAGCTGAAAGCGGTATCGCCGTTCTGATCGCTCTCCATGACCTGAACCATGCGATGCGCTACTGCGACCATGCGCTCGTCGTGGCAGATGGCCGCCTGGTTGCGAGCGGATCGACAACCTCTGTGATCACACCTGCCCTGCTCCGGGACGTCTACCGGGTCGATGCCCGCATCGAAGCCTGCACACAAGGGCGGCCGCTGGTGATCGTGGACGCGGCGCTGGCGTAAAACTGAAGCGGAGGCTCAGCTCAGGCCCATGTAGCGCCCCGGCTTGTGGTTGATTGCCAGTATCAGATTGGTGATCGCGGCACCCAGCACCGACAGGGCCAACCGATCGGCCGGCAAGATGAAGAAGGCTGCGGCGAGGATCGTCAGATCAACGCCGAGCTGGAAATAGCCCGCGCGCAGACCTGTCCGTTCCTGAAGATACATGGCCAGGATATTGATCCCGCCGAGGCCGGTGCGATGGCGGAAGAGCATCAGAAGCCCCGTGCCGATCAACCCTCCACCGATAACAGTCGCGTAAAGCGGATCGAGGTGCTGGAAGCTGATCCACTGACTGTTGAGCTTCGACAGAATCGACACCAGCGCAACAGCCGTGAAGGTTCTGAATGTGAAGGCCCAGCCCATACGCTTCACTGCAAGGATGTAGAACGGCAGGTTCACCACGAAGAAGATCAGGCCGAAGCTCCAGCCGCTGGCATAGGACAGAAGCAGCGCGAGGCCGGCACTCGAGCCGACTGTCAGCATGCTTTCGGTGTAGATCAACGTGCCAAGGGAGACGAACATCGTGCCCGAGATCATTGCGAGCACGTCTTCGTAGAGGCGATGGCGCTCGGCGCCCGCCTGGTTCAAGGTTGTCGTGGTCATGGTTCAGCCCAGAAGCGGTTTCAGTACGTGGGCGACGCGCGGGATATCGGCGCTCGTCAGGCCTGCAATGTTGATGCGCCCGGAGGTCGGCATATAGATGCCGTGATACTTGCGGAGCGCCAAGACGTCGGCCTCCTTGAGCGGCAGCAGTGAGAACATGCCCTCCTGCTCGGCGATCTGCGGCGCCAGCTGCCAGCCATCGCCGAGGGCGGCGGCCAGTTCGCGGCGAAGGCCGTTCAGTCGATCGCGCATGCTGTTCAGCTCGTCGATCCAATCCCTCCGGAGCCTGTCCGTACCAAGAATGGTGCGGACTACTGCGGCACCGTGGTCCGGCGGCATCGAGTAGCTCGTCCGTGCCATGGTCACCAGGTTCGAACGTGCTGTATCCGCCGCCTCCTGGGTTTCCGCCACGGCGAAGATTGCGCCGGTGCGTTCACGATAGATGCCGAACGACTTGGAGCATGAAACTGCGACCAGCGCTTCCGGTGCTGCGGCAATGATTGTGCGAAGGCCGGCCACGTCTTCCTCGATTCCGGCGCCGAAACCCTGATAGGCGGAATCGATCAGCGGCACGAGCCGCCGCTCGGCAATAATGTCCGCGAGTTCGTCCCATTGCGCCGGCGTCAGAACCGCACCGGTGGGATTGTGGCAGCTGGCATGGAGCAAGACTGCATCGCCACGCGGCGCGCTGCTCAAGGCCTTCATCATGCTGGCGAAGCGCAGGTCCTGGGTCGGCACATCGAAATAGGGATAGGTTTCGACATTGAGGCCGGTGGCACCGAAGATGCCTGCATGGTTGGGCCAGCTGGGCAGGCCAAGATGAAGGCGGCCGCTGCCTGCGCGGGCGATGAGGTCCGAGGCAAGTCGAAGTGCACCCGAGCCGCCAGGTGTCTGGACGCCGGCTGCAAACTTGCCATGCGCTTTGCCACCAACGAGATCCCAGAGCAGATCAAGATAGATGCGATCCCCTTCCGGGGCGACATAAGACTTGCTGCTCTGGGTTTCCAACAGCTCCCGCTCGGCCGCCTTGACGGACCGAAGCACCGGCGTTCGCCCAGCATCGTCCCTGTAAACACCAACGCCGAGGTCGATCTTATCTTCACGCTGGTCCGCATTGTAGAGCCCGATCAGGGCGAGCAAAGGGTCATTGGGCTGGGAGGCAAGCTTTTCGAACATCGGGAACCTTCATGGAGGAGCGATTGTGCTGGTTGAGAGATACCAAGTTTCCCTCGCAAAGTCTCTGCGGATTTACTGCTGCCAAGAGCTGCAGATCGTTACTCTATTGCGGATCTGGTGTTATCTGCGATAGAAAATTGCGGAGATATTTATCGAAGAGATCGTTAATGGAAGTCAACCATGTTGCTCTCGACAGGATTGATCGGAAGATCATCACCTGCCTGCTGGCGGACGCAAGCCTCAACAATGCAGAATTGGCCGAACGGGTCGGCCTGACTGCAGCCCCTCTGTCGCGGCGCCTGGCGCGCCTGTATTCAAGCGGGATCATTCGCCAAGCGATCATCATCAATGCACCGCGCGTGGGCCTCGGCCTGCAGGCTTATGTCGAGATCACCCTTGACCGCACGACGCCACAGGTCGGCGAACGGTTCATCGAGCATGTGGGCAAGCTTTCGGAGGTCGTCGAGATCCATGCCGTGGCGGGCGACTTCGATTTTCTGCTGAAGATTTCAGTCCGCGACATGGCCGACTACAAGCGGCTGATCTGGCAGGAGTTCGATCGGCTGGCTGAGATCAAGACGATCCGGTCGACCATGGTGTTCGACAGTCCGAAAATCTCCCACGGCTATCTTCCCGCCCCTTGAGACCGTGCGCTTGCACCGATGCGCAGCAGAAAAGATCGGCTCTGTCTGTTGCGCAGAAATTTTGCGGGCCGTCTTTGCTAATGTGTTAATGGATTGTGCCCGATGGTGGCGGTGGCAATGCTCCTGCATTTTGATCCTGACCCACGGTAGTATTCATTGACGCAGCCTGATCCCGCGCCTGCAAAGAACAGCCCTGGCAGTGCCCCAGCCATCCCGGTCGTGATGGAGGGCATGCTTGGACATGTTCATAACGCGTCTGGTTCAACCGGCGTGGTGTTTTGTGCGCCCTGGGGCTTCGATGCCCTTTGCACCGTCAAGTTTCACAGGCTGATCGCAGAAGAACTGGCACGGCGAGGCTATCCCGCGATCCGCTTCGACTATCCGGGAGAAGGCGATTCACTTCCCGTGGAAGGCGGCTCGACCTTTGACACCTGGGTGGCAGCGGCCCTTCGCGCTGCTGCGGAACTGCGCAAGCGGACGGGCTGCTCAAAGGTCCTCTACTACGGCATGGGGATCGGTGCCGCAGTTGCGCTCCGGGCCGGACAGCGAGACGACCGAGTTGCCGGTTACGTGCTGGCAGCGGCAGCATTGGGCGGACGGCGCTACCTGCGTGAGACTGCCCTTCGCGAAAAGGTGATCGAGGACGGCATCGGGATCGACTTCGGATATCCTCCGGACTCGACTGTGCTCGCATCCTTCATCATGGATCAGAGGCTTGCCGCCGACTTAAAGCAGGTCACCGTTACGATCGAGCATATTCCAACGGGGCTGCCGGCGCTGGTGCTGGCACGGCCGGAAAATGCGACGGACCGACAACTGGCAGAGGAACTGCAGCAGGCCGGTGCTGCTGCAGAAAGCCTCGACTTTGAAGGTTATGGAGCAATGCTGGACGGCGTGGTCACATCGCCCATGCCGCAGATGCTCATCGAATCCATCGGTCGATGGTTCAGCCGCGCGCTGCCTGTTGAGGCGCATGCCCGCGATACTCTGGAGGTATCATCCGCATCGCCGGTCCTGATTGGAGAGGACTTCGTCGAGCGTCCCGAGATTGTCAATTCTCGCCTGTTCGGCATTTCCTGCCGGCCGTCCAACGGCAACGAAAAAGCCGTCATCCTTTTCCTCAATATGGCCTATGCCCCCCATATCGGCTGGGGTGGTCTCTGGCTCGACACGGCCCGCAGGCTTGCCGGTGAGAAAATTGCAACGTTCAGGGTCGATCTCTCGAATATCGGTGAGAGCCCTGTCGATCCGCGGGGGCCTGAGCAGGTCGTCTATTCCGCCAATCAGCTCGATGATGTCCACGCGGTGATCCGTCACGTCCGGTCACAGACCAGGAGACCCATTCTTTTGGCCGGCATCTGCAGCGGTGCACATTCGGCCCTGTACGCTGGAGCAGCCAATCCGGAGGTCGCAGGCATCATCTCGATCAATCAGCTTCGGCTGGTGCTCGACCCGGATGAGGATGTCGAATCGCTGCTGATGGCGGTGGCTCGCCCGCTCAGCGACTACAAGCGGCGTGCCTTCAGCCTGCAGACCTACAAACGTGTTTTGAGCGGCGACGTCGATCTTCCCAATGCAGCGAGACATATCGCCAGCCATGCACGTGACCGGGTGTTGCGCGCCATGTCGCCTTACCTCGGCACACTGACGAAACTCGGGCGTCTGCGGGATGAACTCTTCGGTCTCTTGCGGAGCCTCCAGACGCGTCGCGTGCCTGTGATCTTCATCTCCTGTCGAACGGACGGGAGCCTCGATCAACAGAGGCTGTATTTCGGCAAGGACCTTTCAGGACAAAAGGCCTTCCCGGGTCTTCGTCACGTGCTTCTGGAAAATGCAGATCATACGCTGAGCCCACCTGCGATACGCCAGCAGGTCATCCGCATTCTCGCGGATGCTGCCGAAGAGGCTGCCTGCCGGGTATGAAGGCGAAAGGGGACACCTGTCGCGGCGTCCCCTCCCGTCCAATTCACTTACTCAGCCAGCCACCGCCAGCTTGCGCTTTGCCATGCGGGCGCGGATCGATTCCACGTCGGCGCGCGGCGTCGCGGCAAACAGCGTGCGGGTATAATCATGCTGCGGATCGGAGAAGACCGCATCGCGCGTGCCGTATTCGACCGCCTCGCCGTAATACATCACCATCACCTCGTCGGCGATGTAACGCACAACC
>JAIXSF010000135.1 GCA_027484835.1 Rhizobiaceae bacterium
CAGGTGGAAAGTGCCGGCATGCGCAAGGCCCTCATCGGCATGCGCCCCGACTGCATCGAGGACATCATCGCGCTGGTGGCGCTTTATCGCCCGGGCCCGATGGAAAACATCCCGGTCTACAACGCCCGCAAGCACGGCGAAGAGGAAGTTGCCTCCATCCATCCGAAGATCGACTATCTGCTCAAGGAAACGCAGGGCGTTATCGTCTACCAGGATCAGGTCATGCAGATCGCTCAGGTGCTCTCGGGCTATTCGCTCGGCGAAGCCGACCTTCTGCGCCGCGCCATGGGTAAGAAGATCAAGGCGGAGATGGACCAGCAGTCCGCCCGTTTCGTCGACGGCGCGATGAAGAACGGCGTCTCCAAGCCGCAGGCAAACAACATCTTCGAACTGCTCGCCAAGTTCGCGAACTACGGCTTCAACAAGTCGCACGCCGCCGCCTACGCCATCGTCTCCTATCAGACGGCCTACATGAAGGCGCATTACCCGGTCGAGTTCCTCGCCGCCTCCATGACGCTCGACATGTCGAACACCGAAAAGCTGGTGGACTTCCGTCAGGATGCCGGCCGCCTCGGCATCGAGGTCGTGCCGCCCTCCGTCCAGACCTCCTATCGCCATTTCCAGACCGGCCCGAACCGCATCTATTACGCGCTCGCCGCCATCAAGGGTGTCGGTGAAGGCGCGGTCGACCACATTGTCGAGGTCAGAGGCGACAAGACCTTCGACAGCATCGAGGACTTCTGCCTGAGGATCGATCCGAAGCAGATCAACCGCCGTGTCTTCGAAAGCCTGATTGCGGCTGGCGCCTTCGACTGCTTCGGTCGTGACCGCGCAGAGCTCGTCGGCAGCATCGACCGCATCATGGGCTATGCCCAGCGAGCCCAGGAAAATGCCGTCAGCGGCCAGTCCGACATGTTCGGTGCCGGTGGTGCGAGTGGACCGGAAAGGATCGCGTTTGCACCCTATACGCCCTGGCTTTCCTCGGAAAAGCTGATGCGCGAATTCCAGGTGCTTGGCTTCTATCTCTCCGCCCACCCGCTCGACGCCTATCGCCAGTTGCTCGACAAGCTGCGCGTACAGAACTTCGCCGATTTCTCGGTTGCGGTAAAACAGGGGGCGTCAGCCGGGCGTCTGGCCGGCACCGTCATCTCCCGCCAGGAGCGCAAGACGCGTACCGGCAACAAGATGGGCATCGTCACCTTCTCGGATGCCTCCGGGCAGTATGAGGCCGTGCTCTTCTCGGAAGGCCTCAACCAATACCGGGACCTTCTCGAGGCCGGCAAATCGCTGGTGCTGACGGTGCAGGCCGAAGAGCGCCCGGAAGGCATCGGCCTGCGCATCCAGACCGCACAGTCGCTGGAGGAGCAGTCTATCCGCATGCAGAAGGCGATGCGCGTCTATGTCCGCGATTCCGGCCCCTTGCGTGCCGTGGCTGCTCACCTGAATGCCAGGGGCGACGGCCTCGTGTCCTTCATCGTCATCAAGGACGAGGGACAGCGCGAGATCGAGGTGGAGCTGACGGAGCGCTTCCGCATCTCGCCCGAGATCGCCGCCGCCATGCGCTCCACCCCGGGTGTGCTCGACGTAGAGCTCGTATAGCCAAATTCAACCTTTGATAAGAGTTTCATCAAGTTTGCCCCTTCAGGTTTACTTGGTTGAAACCCGAGCGCAGCTATTGATTGCATATTGGTCAAAAGGTTGCGTTATGTCTGTTGCTTCAAAGGAAATTTTACACTCTGGGTCCGCAGGTGTCGGACCCGTATTGTGGGCTACAGCCTTCTCTTGGGCTGCAAGTTCCTTGATCGTTTCGTATATGGAGGCAACGACGACGACGTATGCCGTCCTGTTTTCAGTCCTCCTGTTGGTGATCCATGGACTAACGAAACTTAAACCGGGGGCGCAGAAGCTTAAATTACGGTGGACCTATACTGCAGTCACACTCTATGCCCTTTGGTATGTGCTCTATTCCCTGTTCGGAAACGTGGACATAGATGCGATCCTCTTTCATCTGAATTATGACGTTGGCTCGGCTGACGTGCGCACGGAGGTTGTAAAGGCCACACTCAAGGCGGCTCTACCTTTCGCCCTTCTGATGCTGTGCTGGTACAAGCTTTCTGGAAGGTCTCTTGCACTCGCCACGGTCAACCGTGTGCTACCGGTAGGCCTTTTCGCCTTCAATCCGCTGATGTGGATCGGCGTCCAAGAGACGCTGGCGTCTTCGGCGGGCTCCCCTGTGGATCTCGGACGGGATTATGTCGCGCCTGCGGTCGCTGCCGCGCCGTCCATCTCGCAGAAGAACCTGATCCATATCTTTGTGGAAAGCGCCGAGCGAACGTTTTGGGATGAAGAGCGTTTCGGCGATGTGGCGGAACCGCTGAAGCGCCTGTCCACGCAAGGTTGGAGCGCCAGGGACATCACTCAGGTGAACTTGACTGGCTGGACGATCGCAGGACAGGTCGCTTCGACTTGTGGTGTGCCTCTGTTCTCTCTAGGTGTCATCCATAAGAACGCGTTCGGCCTGGTCGAAGAAATCTTACCGGAGGCCAAGTGTCTCGGGGATATTCTGCAGTCTGAGGGCTATCGGAACGTCTACCTCAAGGGCGCATCTCTTGACTTTGCTGGTACTCGAAAGTTCACCGCCACGCACGGCTATGAGCGAAGCCTTGGCTTTGACGAACTGCAGCACCGATTCCCAGGGCGATCGAACATGTGGGGTCTTCACGACGAGGACATGCTGGCGGTCGCCTATGAGCAGGTTGAGGAGCTGCAGAATGAAGATGGTCGCTTCAGCCTCACGCTAACGACGGTCGGTGGTCACGCGCCAGAGGGGCATATCTCGCCAATCTGCGAGGATATTCCGTTCGTTACCCGCCAACCGAACGAAACCCTCAAGGCATTTGCCTGCACGAACCTGCTGGTTGAGCGCTTCATCCAGCGGCTTCGGAAGGAACATCTGCTGGAGAACACAGTCGTTGTTATCCAGAGTGACCATCTTTCCATGCGGAACGAAGTCTATGGGAAACTGGAATCATCTGAACGCCGGAACATGTTCATGGTGCTCGGGGCAGAGCAGGGTTCCGATGCGGTGCAGCCGGCATCATCGGTCGACATTTTTCCGACGATCCTGACGGCACTCGGGTTCGAGGTGGTGGGTGGACGTGCAGGCCTCGGCCGAGCCCTTCAGAGCGATGCGCAAACGTTGGTTGAACGTCTGGGCTTCGACGGTTTCAACCGCGCCATCGATCACGCGGATGGCCTGCGTGACCGCCTGTGGGGCATCATCCGCAATGAGTCCTGACGGTAAACCGTCACCCCTTCGACTTCGCGCGGGTGACGGTGATGAAGTCGGTGCCGTCGCCGGTCTCAGGACCGATGCCGGTGTCCGAGATCGTGATCGATGAACCTTCACTCAGCATGGTTTCGATCCGGGCCCGCAGATCGTCGGGCATTGTGATGCGGGCGAGGGCAGCCTCGACGGTGAAGGTCTGCGGATTGTCGGCCGGTACCGTGATGCCCAGCCGCTTCTGTGTCGAGGCCGGCAGGTGGTCGTCCAGCGTCACGCCCCGCCATTCCGCCTTCCGTTTGAAGCGGTCGACATGCGTCGCTTCGAGGAAATGCGTGCCAAGCGCCTTTTCCGGCTCCTGGATGTCGACGGGGGCTGAAAACAGCGGCGAGAATTTCTGTCGGATCATCAGCTGACCGGTCGGCGGATGGTCTTCGCCAGCCTGGCTATAGAGCGCTTCCAGAAAGGGTTTCGACAGGATCTCGGCATCCTTCGCGATGGCGTTCTTGTCCTTGAACGCCTTGATCGCCGAAATGCTCTGTGATCCCAAAAGACCGTCCGGAATGCCGGCATCGAAACCGAGCTTGTTCAGCAGGCGCTGCACGTCGAGCGCAACATCCCGCTGCGTGCGGCGGGTGATCAGGATCCGAAGCGGCGGCGGTTCCTCGATCACGAGCTTCGTTTCCGCACCACTGCGTGGCGGCACGGCGTTCATGGCGACTTCGACCGGCTTCAGCGCGGCTTCCACGCGCCCCGGGCGCAATTCCACGTCCGAGAGCAGTCCGCCATCGTCGATTGGCAGTCGTGGCGTAAACAGGTTGGCATGGCTGACCGGCCTTGGCGTCACCGGATCGTCGGTGATGATCACGTGGGCACCGCGCTCCGTCATCTGGAACAGCGTCTTGGCAAAGCCGTTCGGCAGGCGCACGCAGCCATGCGAGGCCGGATGGTTCGGCACCTTGCCCTCATGCAATGCGATCCCGGACCAGGTCAGGCGCTGCATGAACGGCATGGGCGCGTTCGAATAGAGGTTGGACTCGTGATATTTGCGCTTTTCCAGGATCGAGAAGATCCCGGATGGCGTCGTGTGCCCGGGCTTGCCGGTCGACACCTTGGAGGTCGCCACGATCTCTTCTCCGTCATAGACGGTCAGCGACTGGTCGGCCTTCGATACGAAGATCTGGAGGGGGCCATCGGCGGCAAGAGCCGTGCTGGCCATGAGGGAGAGACTGAAGGCGAGGGCGAAACGCTGAAACATGGTCGACCACTTGGAACGCAATACGGAGCGACCACACTGTATGGGACGATGTTTAAGAAAAGTTTCGCGAAACCGTGCCGTTTCTCGGATCACGTGCCTGTGATGGCCTGTCCACAGATGTCACTCTGGAGAGGGTCGCGATACGGCTGGCAGGCGCGGGCGCAGTTGCGGCGAAGCGACCGCGAGAAGCAGGGCGGCGAGTGGCAGGGAGAAGGCATGACCGAGATGTTTGAAGCCCAGCGCGCCCACCAGCCCGCCGAGGAAGAACATGCCAACGATCGGCAGAAGAATGGCGAGTTTGCGCCCGTCCCGGGGGAGGGGCGGATGATGAAGCAGGCGGGCCATCACACCATAGGTGAGCTTGCCTAGTTCAATCCCGATATCGGTAATCATGCCGGTGAGATGGGTGGTGCGGATGCGCGCGCCGGAAATCTTGGTGATCGTCGCGTTCTGCAGGCCCATCACGAAGCAGAGAAGTAATGCCGTCACAGGAGCGACCGATCCTTCTGGCAAAACAACACCCAGCCCGGCAAACGCGATCAGCAGACCGGATTCGAGCGCCAGCGGATAGGCATATTGCTGACGGCGCGCATGGCGGCGCGCCCAGTTGATCAGGATGGCAGACGAGGCAGCCCCGAGAGTAAAGCCGGTGAGCAACGCGACACCTGAACCGACGAGCCCGAAGACACCGAGCGCTAAGTTATCGGCGATCGAAGAGATGATCCCGGTCATGTGCGAGGTATAGGTCCCGATCGCCAGGAAGCCGCCGGCATTCATCGCGCCCGCAACGAAGGCCAGAATGGCACCCAGCATCAGGTCGTTGCGCCGTGTGCGTCGATAGGCGGCCACGATCCGCAGCAAACGCATGCCGCCCGCCTGGCTTGCCATGCGGTGAGACTTGTTTTTGTGGGTCCCTGAAGCGGAAACAGTCAACGGCATGGCCTATCGCTTGCCTGGAAATGTATAGCCGGTCTGGACCGTGCCCTTGCCGAACTTGTCGCGCAATTTGTCCATCGCCGCTTCGGCGGCCGCACGTCGCGCCGCCTGGGCATCGACCAGATCCGGTGGATCGGCGAGCGTCGGATCCTGCAGATCGCTGACGCCAATACCGATCAGGCGAAAGCGCGTGCCATCCGTTTCCTTCTCGAGCAGCGCCATGCCGGTGCGGAAGATCCGGTCCGCAAGTTGCGTCGGATCGTCAAGCCGTCGGTTGCGGGTGCGCAGCTTGAAATCGGAAGTCTTGAGCTTCAGCACCACTGTCTGCCCCGCGATCTCGTGACGCTTCAGCCGCCAGGCCACCTTTTCCGAGAGCGCCCGCAGATGCACCACGAGATCATCGAGCCGGTGGATGTCATCGAAGAAGGTTGTCTCGGCCGACACACTCTTGGCAGGATCGTTCGGATGCACGGTTCGATCGTCGATGCCGCGTGCAAGCCGCGCAAGGCGCTGCCCCATGGAGCCATAGCGCCGCATCAGGTCGGTTTCGTCCATGACCTGCAGCTGCCCGATGGTCCGGATGCCGTCCGCCTGCAGCGTCGCCGCAAAGGCCTTTCCGACGCCCCAGATCATTGTCACCGGTTTGTCCGCGAGAAAGGACAGTGCCTCGGCCTCGCCGATGACCGAGAAGCCGCGGGGCTTCTGGAGGTCGGACGCCACTTTCGCCAGGAACTTGCAATAGGAGAGCCCGACGGAGACGGTGATCCCGATCTCCTGCTCGATCCGCCGGGCGAGCCGGGCAAGCACGCGCGCGGGCGGGTCGTGATGCAGAAGCTCCGTACCCCGGAGATCGAGAAAAGCCTCGTCGATGGAGATCGGCTGCACCAGTGGAGTGAGCTCTTCCATCATCGTTCGGATTTCACGCCCGACGCGAACGTATTTCTCCATGTCGGGCCTGATGACCACCGCCTGCGGACAGGCCTCCAGCGCCTTGAACATCGGCATGGCCGAGCGCACCCCATGAATACGCGCAACGTAGCAGGCGGTCGACACCACGCCGCGTTTGCCGCCGCCGATGATCACCGGTTTGTCGATCAGCTCGGGATTGTCGCGCTTCTCGACCGAGGCATAGAAGGCATCACAATCGATATGCGCGATCGACAGATCATAGAGTTCCCCATGGAAGACAAGCCTTGGGCTTCCGCAGGATCGGCAACGGCGCGCGCCGTCGGCCTGCCCGGTCAGGCAGTCGCGACAAAAGCCGGGATGATCAGGAACAGGGCGCGTCATGGCGTGAACAAAGGTTGAACATCTGCACCATAGGCCCTGCATCCGTGAGAGACAAGAGCCACGATGGTGCGAAGCGTGGTCAGCCCCTGCTCAGACGTTGAAATGCGACCGAATGAGCTCTGCTGCCTGGGGCCAAGATTCGACCCGCTGAACGGCTGCACCGGGATCGGGCGCAAAGCGGAAGATTTCGAGCGGTGGCGGCAGATAGACCAGCAGGCACTCAGCCACGTGTTCACCCACCGAGTGAAGATTGTGGACCATGTCGTCGACAAAGGCGACGGGGAGGGGCCGTTCAGCGTGCAGGGCAGCCAGCACGGGCCCCTTGGCATCCTCGGTTGCGATCATCGGATAGCTGAGTGTCAACCGGTCGAGAAGCCTGCGGCGCACCTCAGCATGCCGAGGCGGCATGGCTGTCAGGAAAACGAGGTCGGCATCCGCGCCCAGCGCATGCAGGCTGTCAACGGCATGGGCAAACGGCGTTTGCCAGGTTTCCTGATCGAGGAAGAAGTCGTCGATCAGGGCTTTCACCGCAGGCGCGTCGATGACGCTTTCGTCCGCTGTGTTGATGATGTTGCCGGTCAGTTTGAATGATCGGGGCAGGAGGCGGTAGCCGGAGGCCTCCAGAAAGGCCTGGAAAGGCGTGGCGAACTGCAGCACCACGTCATCGACGTCGCAGACGATCAGCGGCCTGTCTGCAAGGCGAATATGCTGGAGATCGGTGAGCATCAGAAATCTGCCGAATCGAAGCTCGGACCGGCATAGCGGTGATAGGCCTCGACCACGGTTTCGGGCTTTGTCTCCGTGGCCGCGCAGAAAGCCATCAGGGTCGGCTCGTGCTGCATCAGGAATTCCAGCATGCCGGCCAGGAAGCTTGGATCGTTGACTGCCTGGCGTAGCTGCTGAGGTTGCACACCCGAGAGCGAGAGAAATCGTGACAGCATCTCGGGCTCGTTTGCCAGCCAGCCGAGCACGGCAACCGCAGTCGCTTCGGCATCGGCTGGTATATCTCTGTTTTTCATAAAGTCTTTTCCTGTTGCCCTGGCAAATTACCGATTTCGAAACCAAATTGCACTAGCATGGTTTATGACGGAAGAAGTAACTCGCGCCGGGCATCCCATCCCCTGGACGCCTTCGAGTGCGAGACAAGGGACCGGGTGAATGCCGAAAAAGGTGATGATTGTCGAAGACAACGAGCTGAACATGAAGCTCTTCCGCGATCTGATCGAGGCGTCCGGTTACGAAACCGTACAGACGCGAAACGGCATGGAAGCCATGGATCTCGCGAGACGCCATCAACCCGACCTCATTCTGATGGACATTCAGTTGCCGGAAGTTTCCGGACTTGAAGTGACGCGGTGGCTGAAGGATGATCCCGATCTACATGTCATCCCGGTGATCGCCGTGACCGCCTTTGCAATGAAGGGTGACGAAGAGCGGATCCGCCAGGGTGGCTGTGAAGCCTATGTCTCGAAACCGATTTCCGTTCCGAAATTCATCGAGACCATCAAGACCTATCTCGGGGATGCGTGAGGATTAAGTGCCATGACTGCCCGCATCCTGGTCGTCGATGATATTCCCGCCAATGTGAAGCTGCTCGAAGCGCGGCTGATGGCGGAGTATTTCGATGTCCTGACGGCGAGCAATGGCCGTGATGCGCTAGACATCTGTGACCGCACCCAGGTTGACGTCATCCTGCTCGACATCATGATGCCCGAGATGGACGGCTTCGAGGTCTGCGAGCGCCTGAAGTCCAATCCGCGCACTGCGCATATTCCCGTCGTCATGGTCACGGCCCTCGATCAGCCGTCTGACAGGGTGCGCGGCCTCAAGGCAGGCGCCGACGATTTTCTCACCAAACCCGTCAACGACCTGCAGCTGATCTCCCGCGTCAAGAGCCTGGTCCGTTTGAAGACGCTCAGCGATGAACTGCGCATCCGCCACGATTCGACCCGCCAGGCTGGTATCGACGATATCGTCAGGCTGCAGGACGGTCGTCTGGAAGAGCAGGCGCAGGTGCTGCTGGTCGACAGCCGCGGTGCCTCCCAGGAGCGCATCATCAAGGCGCTGAAGCCGATCGCGGAAGTCTCCGCCATGTCCGATCCTCAGGCTGCCGTCTTCGAGGCAGCCGAGAACATGTTCGATCTGATCATCGTCAACAGCAATCTCGACGACTACGATCCGCTGCGGCTGTGCTCGCAGATCCGCTCGCTGGAGCGCACGCGCTTCATTCCGATCCTGCTGATCACCGAGCAGGGCGATGAACACATGATTATCCGTGCGCTCGATCTCGGCGTGAACGACTACATCATCCGCCCGCTCGATCCGAACGAACTCATCGCTCGCGCGCTGACTCAGGTCCGCCGCAAGCGTTACAACGATCGCCTGCGCAACAGCGTCCGCCAGACGATCGAATTGGCCGTCACCGACGGCCTGACGGGCCTCCACAATCGCCGTTACCTCGACACGCATCTGCGCACGCTGTTTGCCCGCGCCAAGGTCCGTGGTCGACCGCTGACGATCTGCATCACCGATATCGACCGCTTCAAGCAGGTCAACGACGTTCACGGCCATGATGCGGGCGACGAAGTGCTGAAGGAATTCGCCGGGAGGATCCGCTCGACTGTCCGCGGTGCAGACCTTGCCTGTCGCTTCGGCGGCGAGGAGTTTGTCGTGGTCATGCCCGATACGCCGGCAGACATGGCGGCGAGCGTTGCCGAGCGCCTGCGCGGCATGATCGAGGCTCGTCCATTCCAGCTTCGCTCTGGGGAGACCCCGCTGATGCTGACGGCATCCATGGGGATCGCGACCCTCGGGCCCGGCATCGATACTCCGGAACAGCTTCTGAAGCAGGCAGATCGCGCCCTCTACGAGGCGAAGAATTCTGGCAGGAACCGCGTTGTAGCCGCGGCTGCATAAGCGCAAAAGGCGAGTAACGCCGCAGTTGCCTTGGTGGAAAGTGCTGTCAGCAAAGATTTACACAGATTTGTGGCAATGCCTTTGGTGTGGGCAAGCCGGCATATAATGATGCCTTTTTGAGCAGTTACAAAAACACTTATCTCGTCGCCAAGAAATAGTCTTGGGCTCAAGTGGTAGCCGGCTGCCCCACGATTATGCGGATGTGCTTACTATGGTTTGTAATTAATTGAATATTAGCATCGCCGACAGGTGGAAAAACTGCCGGGCGCCCCGGGGCGGGTAGGGAACGGTGCAAGTTAAACTTGGAGGCAACGCCCAGCTATTTCCGGTAACCTCAAGTTTTAATGTCAGTAGAGCTGACTATCCATTGGACAAGTGAAGTTCAACCCCGTCTAATTTAACCATATTCGAACGATCAAGGGGCGGTAAGTTAATAAACTGTTGATTTTTGTCTCTACTTGAGTGAACTTGCAGGCATCGGACAAGACCACTTCGGAGGTCGTCAAATACCCCATGATGCTCAGGTCCGCCGCATCTCCTGGGTCGTGGGGTCGGTCGGTTGGTATGTGACATCAAAACGGTTCCTCGTGCCGTGTTGCATGCCGACCGGCCCCCTAATCGAAAAACACCGGTCTCCGCGAGGAGGCCGGTGTTTTTCGTTTGTGCATATGCTGAAAGATTCCGCGCGCAGGCAGCGCCAAAGAAAAAGGCGCGTCGCCAGAAGCGACACGCCTTTTTGAAAAAGCCTTCGATCAAGTCTTACTTGATCTTGGTTTCCTTGAACTCGACGTGCTTCTTAGCAACCGGGTCGTACTTGGTCTTAGTCATCTTATCCGTCATGGTACGGCTGTTCTTCGTGGTAACGTAGAAGAAACCCGTGTCAGCCGTCGACAGAAGCTTGATCTTGATGGTTGTAGCCTTGGCCATGGTCGTCCTGCCTCTAATAAACGAAGCCGTGGACGA
>JAIXSF010000487.1 GCA_027484835.1 Rhizobiaceae bacterium
CGGCGCAAAGCCCGAGGCGCTGGCGAAGATGGTGGAGGATGCGGCGGGGATTTTGGGGTAGGGGGGGCAGGGGCGGCTTTGGGGGCGGGAGGACAGCGGCTGCTTCGGAGTTCTGATGCAGAAAAGCTGTCTTTTCCCTGCACCAGCAACAATATCAGGGATCCAGTTGCGGTGCCTGAGATCCAGACGCTGTTGTCAAGTGGGGCGCGTAGCTGCCTTCAGGCGGTAGATCTTGTCTGCCGTCTGCTTCCAGAGCCCGGCAATACTGTTCCGTTTATGAACCGAGGGGCCAGCCCCTGCTGCGTTTAAGGGGCGCTCGCATAGGGAGTTTACATGCGTGGCCACTGCAAATACGACTGTAGCAGGAACGGGACCACGAGAGTTAAATGCTGAGAGCGTTGCAATTCCAAAACTTCAAGTCATGGAAAGAAGCGAAGGTGGAGTGCGCGCCAATCACTGGCTTCTTCGGCACGAATTCGTCTGGCAAGACCAGTCTTCTGCAGTTTCTTTTGATGTTGAAGCAAACAAAGGACGGAACAGACAGAGCCATTTCACTCGATCTCAATGGTGATCTCGTAAAACTCGGAACGATCACTGATGTGATTCACAAACACGATGAGAGCCTACCGCTTAGCTGGGATCTAGAGTTTGTACTTAATTCTGAGCTTGCTGCTACGGACACTAGCAAGGTTCCTCCCACTGTTATATCGCGGAGTGATCGCTTCCGAATAAATGCAACAAATGTGGTGCAGGGAGGCGCGCCGAAGGCAACGGAGATTTCCTACAGTTTGGGAGACTTGATCTTCCAGTTGGTCCCGAAATCTGAACAGGCGTCGCAATTCGAACTCGAATGCGCTAGGGCGGATAAGCAAACGCCTGAATTTCACTTCATCCGAACGCAAGGGCGTGCCTGGCGATTGCCTGGACCGATCAAATCATATGCGTTTCCGGACCAAGCGAGGACGTATTTTCAGAACGCTGCATTCCTTGCTGATCTTGAGGCCTCTTATGAGCAGCAACTCGACAACATATATTACCTCGGCCCACTCCGGCATTACCCTCAGCGAGACTATCTCTGGACAAGATCCCGGCCGACCGATGTCGGCGCCCAGGGTGAGAAGGCAATCGATGCCATTTTGGCGGCTACGCAAGATGGGCTAACCCGTAATCTCAAGTGGAAAGCGAAACACATGAGCTTTCAGGAGATGGTTGCTTATTGGCTAAGAGAGATGGGCCTCATCCAGGAATTTCGAGTTGAGGAGATCGCCAAAAACTCCAACCGATGGCAGGCGCGCGTGAAGACCCGAAAGGGCTCGAGTGAAGTGCTCCTGACGGACGTCGGATTTGGCATCTCGCAGGTGCTTCCGGTTATTACTCTTCTGCAGTATGTGCCGGAAGGGTCGACGGTTATACTTGAGCAGCCCGAAATCCATCTGCACCCTCTAGCGCAGGCGGCCCTTGCCGACGTGATTATTCAGGCCGCAACCCATCGCAAAGTGCAAGTCATTCTAGAAAGCCACTCCGAACACTTGCTTTTACGCTTGCAGCGTCGAATCGCTGAAGAGGCTGTGCCGAACGACGAGGTGCGACTTTATTTCTGCGATGCCGCGAAGGGCGAAAGCACAATCACACAACTCGATGTGGACCTCTATGGCTATATACGGAACTGGCCAGATCAATTTATGGGAGATGCCTTCAACGAAGCTGCCAAGGCAGAACTCGCCCGTCTGAAGCGCATGAAAGCCAAATGATGGCGAGGTATGTGATCGACACGAACGTGGCCATAGTCGCGAACGGCGCTGAAAATGTGACAATAGATTGCCAGTTGGCGGCTGTCGAAACGTTGAGAAACGTTGTCAATAAGGGCGTCATCGTCGTCGATGCAGCAGGTGAGATCCGAGACGAGTACAGGCGCCACCTCGATCCTCGCGGCCAGCCGGGAGTCGGTGATCGTTTCTACCTTGAGGTCATAAACTGTCATCCAGATCGGACAATGCAAGTGCACCTGCCGAAGCGAGAAGATGGGGAGTTCCAAGATCTGCCTCAAGCAGTCATTGACGCCGGTTTTGACCCGAGCGACAGGAAATTCGCAGCAGCGGCGAAGAAGTCAAACTCTCCGGTCTACAACGCGACGGATTCAGATTGGGTCGAGAAGCAGCAAGTTTTAGAAGCCGCCGGCATAATGATTGTGTTTCTGTGCGGTTGCCAACCTGAAAAATGGAAGGGCTGAAAAGGGAACGGGGGTGCTTAAAGGTAGGGCAATTCGGATTGCAGCGACGGCCAGCGTTTCACCCGCCAAAGACCTTTGCCCGCTCTCCAACGAACGGCAGCTTCACGGATCGGGAGGAAATCCTCCCTAAGACCGAAAGGAAGGCGCGTAGCTGAAGCCGCCTGCCAGCACAACACCCACCTACTCCCTACTCCTTCGCCGTCTGCGTCCACCACCTTCACCATCACCATCCGCCAGCACCTTCCGCTCCGGCAGCGTGACGGCCGCCGAGAGCTTCGGGAACGGATCGACCTTGTTGGGTAGCGCCATGGCGTCGATGAAGAGCTGCTGGAAGTGGGGTTCGAGGGCCGTCTCGATCTTCTCGATGCGGGTGACGGTGTCCTCGATTTCGCGGCGGTGGTCGCGGTTGAGGAGGGCCATGAGGGCGCCTGTGCCGGCGGCGTTGCCGACGGCTTTGACGTCTGAGAGTTCGCAATCGGGGATGAGGCCCAGGACCATCGCGTATTTCGGATCGATGAACGAGCCGAAGGCGCCGGCGAAGCGGATCGTGTCGACGGTTTCGACCTCGAGCTTTTCCATCAGGAGCTTGATGCCGGCATAAAGCGCGGCCTTGGCGAGCTGGATGGCGCGGACGTCGTTCTGCGTCACCGTGATCTTCTGGGCGCCGTCATGCAGCAGATAGGAGAAGGTGCGGCCGTTTTCGAGGATGCGGTGGCTTTTGGCGGCCATTGCGCCATCGACGACGCCATCGGTGGAGATGACGCCGGAGAGATACATTTCGGCGACGACTTCGATGATCGCCGAGCCGCAGATGCCGGTGATGCCGGTCTTTTCGGCGGCTTCGGCAAAGCCTTCCTCATCCGACCACTGCTCGACGCCGATCACCTTGAAGCGGGGTTCGAGGGTTTGAGGGTCGATGCGGACGCGTTCGATGGCGCCGGGGGCGGCGCGCTGGCCGCAGGAGATTTCGGCCCCTTCGAAGGCAGGGCCCGTGGGCGACGAGGCGGCAACGGTGCGTTCCCGGTTACCAAGCACGATCTCGGCATTGGTGCCGACATCGACCATCAGCATCATCTTGTCCTGGCGGTGCGGGCCTTCCGACAGCGTGGCGCCGGCGGCATCGGCCCCGACATGGCCGGCAATGCAGGGCAAGAGATAGGTGCGCGCTCCCTGATTGAGCGAAAGCTCGATGTCGGAGGCCTTGCAGGAAACCGCGCCGGAGACGGCAAGCGCAAAGGGCGCCTGGCCGAGTTCGGTCGGATCGATGCCGAGGAAAAGGTGGTGCATGATCGGGTTGGCGACGAAGACTGCATCGAGGATGTCGGTGCGGGCAACGCCGCCGGAGGCGCAGACCTGATCGACGAGATCGGAGACGGCCTGGCGGACGGCCTTGGTCATGGCCTCGCGGCCATCGGGGTTCATCATCACGTAGGAGACGCGGCTCATCAGATCCTCGCCGAAGCGGATCTGCGGGTTCGACGCGCCGGAGGAGGCGACGATGCGGCCCGAGAGCAGCGAGACGAGGTGCATGGCAATCGTCGTCGAGCCGATGTCGCAGGCGATGCCATAGGCCTCGTTGTGCAGGCCGGGCCAGAGTGCAATGACCGTCGGGCGCGAGGTGACGCTGTCGCGGTGGATGGCGGCGGTGACGGTGAAATTCTCCTTGCGCAGGATCTTTTGCGCCTGCGCCAAGAGATAGGGCTCGATCTGCAGATCGGCGTAACCCCAGTCCTTTTCCAGCATGACCTTCATGCGGTCGAGATCACCCAGCGGCTTGTGCATGTCGGGTTCGTCGACCTCGACATAGCAGAGATGGACGGCCGGATTGCGCTCGATGACGCGGTCGGAGGCCGCCTTGCGCACGACCTGGGCGTTGACCACGGCATCCTGGGGCACGTCGACGACGAGGTCGCCCTGGATGGTGGCCGAACAGGAGAGGCGGCGTCCCTCGGGCAGGGTGCGGACTTCGGCGTAGCGCTTTTCCTTCGGGCCGACGGGCGAGATATGGTCGTTGGACGAGGTGATGCCGTGTTTGGCGAACTGGCCTTCCTGGACCTCGATCTGGCAGCGCCCGCAGGTCGCTCTGCCGCCGCAGACGCTCTCGACATAGACGCCGAGCGTGCGGGCCGCCTCGAGCACGGAGGTGCCGACGGGGAAATGGCCACGCTTGCCGGAGGGCATGAAGAGGACGAGGGGATCTTGGTTGGTGGCGTCTGTCATGTTCTTTATCCGCGTCCTCTCAGGGCGCTAGTTTGATATAGGCGAGCGCGGCAATCAGGGCGGCCGTAAGCCCAGCTCCGGAAATCCACGTCAATTGGTTGATCTGCCTTGCAGTCGCCAAGTGGGGTGCCTTGGCCACGATCACAACCAATGCCATGCCGATCGTGACGACGAGGAAGATGGCAGGCAGCAAAAACGCCTGCAATGATTGGCTCGCTTGCGCGAATTGCTGCTTGTCCGGGAACGCGCCCAGTCTGAGAACGGCAACGACGATAACCGCAAATAGTGTCGTATACAGAAATTGCTTCAGCATAGCGGGTCCCGCGCGCGGACGACTGCTCTGTCCTTACCTTTCAGCGGAATACCTGCCTTCACACAACGAACTCCGGCGGTGCCGGAGGTCATGAAGAGGACGAGGGGATCTGCGGTCTCGGTCATCAGGGTCTTTCGGTTTCGAGGGACGTCTCCCTCATCTGTGTTGCGAGGCGGTTTTACCCACCTCTGTCACTGCGTGACATCTCCCCCACAAGGGGGAGAGGGCTGCTTCGCCTTCGCCCGCGTTGCCTCGAACGGACGGCTGAGGCGGTGCTTCTATCCGTTCTCCCCCCGTGTGGGGGAGATGCCCGGCAGGGCAGAGGGAGGCTCGTCTGAGCCGTTACCTTTGCGTCGCACGAATTCGAATGTCACCGGCGTAAAGCCAGACAGCTCATAGTCAGACAGATCCGCACTGGCGACGAATTTTTCCGCGTCTTCATCGCTCATGAAGGTTGGCAGTGTCTTCTTCGTCTCCATCCGGCTTTCTCCAGCTTACTCCGTCGGCGCACCGCCACCGACACGCGCCGCACGGCCGCCGCGGCGGCCGCCGCCGGTTGCGGCAGAGGCCGGGGCTGCGGCGGGGGCTGCATGGCCGCCACCTTCGGCGGGCTTGTAGTCGCGGTAGGTCTTGATCCAGTTGTAGCAGTTCTCGTCGGTGCCATTGAGCACGTTGGCGGCGCGGACGGCCTCCATTTCCTGCGGGCGGCAGGGGTTCATGATGGCGGATGTCATGCCGGCACCGATGACCATCGGGATGAAGCCGGCATTGATGCCGTGGCGGTGCGGCAGGCCGAAGGAGATGTTGGAGAGGCCGCAGGTGGTGTTGACCTTCAGCTCCTCGCGCAGACGCCGGATGAGGGCGAAGACCTGGAGGCCGGCCGAACCGATGGCGCCGATCGGCATGACCAGCGGGTCGACGACGATGTCATGCGGCTTGATGCCGTAATCCATGGCACGCTCGACGATCTTCTTGGCGACGGCGAAACGGACGTCGGGGTCCTGGGAAATGCCGGTCTCGTCGTTGGAGATGGCAACGACCGGGACATTGTACTTGGCGCAGAGCGGAAGGATGGCTTCGAGCTTTTCTTCCTCGCCGGTGACGGAATTGACGAGCGGGCGGCCCTTGGCGACCTTCAAGGCGGCTTCGATGGCGGCGGTGACGGAGCTGTCGATGGCGAGCGGCACGTCGACCAGACCCTGGACGATTTCGAGCGTCTTGACGAGCAGGCCAGGCTCGGTCTCGTTCGGGTTGACCGAAGTCACACCGGCATTGATGTCGAGCATGGTGGCGCCAGCGGCGACCTGTTCCAGGGCATCCTTGATGACCGTGTCGAAATTGCCCTCGATCATTTCGGCGGCAAGCTTCTTGCGACCCGTCGGATTGATGCGCTCGCCGATCACGCAGAAGGGCTGGTCGAAACCAATGATGATTTCCTTGGTGGCGGATGCGACGATGGTGCGGGTCATTTCAGTCCTCCGGTCGGTGCCGGCTGTTGCACGGCGGGAATGGGATGTGCCGGCA
>JAIXSF010000203.1 GCA_027484835.1 Rhizobiaceae bacterium
CATTCCTCGTTGATGACAGGCAGCATGCCGGGCATGGCCGCATCGACGAGCGAAACGTTGGAGTTCGGTGCATTGCCGAAGACCGTCGAGGCGCCGGAGAACAGCTTGGAATTCGACAGGACCTGTGCGTGAACCTCCATGCCGATGATGACTTCCCAGTCACCGGTGGCACCGGGAATGAAGCGTTTCGGGTCGGGCGTGCGGGTGTCTACCAGGGTCATCGGATGCTCGTGTCATGCGTGGACGTGTTGTCTGGTGAGGTAGAGCAATTGGGCCGAAGGTGCAAGGCTTCTGGGTTCGCCGAGCCGGTGAAGGCTCACCACTGAAAAGGGAAGGAACACTTAAGCATTGCCTGCCAATCTCGGCGCCATGCCAATAGACATCATCCTTATCTCCTTCGCGCTGTTTGCCGTCTGGAATGCCGTCGTCTTCTACGTTTACGCCTACGACAAGATGGCGGCACGCGGCGGCGGACGGCGTGTGCGGGAGGACAAGCTCATTCTCCTGGCCATCGCGGGCGGAGGCATCGGTGCTTTTGCCTGCCAGAGGCTGATGCGGCACAAGACCAGGAAGCCTCCGTTCTCCGTCCTGCTGCCCCTCATGGCAGGGGTGCATCTGGTGATCGTACTGTCGATCGCCCTATTCCCCGGCATCGCGCTTGATGCATTACGCTGGCTGGTTCTGTTGCTTCGTGCGCCTGCCTAGAATTCCTGGCCGTAACCGGTCGCACTCGCGTCAGACAGGGATTTGGAGAGACCGACCGACTGGACATCCCGGTCTAGCTTCGGGTTGTAAGTGACTGTCAGCCAGTTCACCGAATACCCCTTCTTTTCGAAGAATGTCAGGGCATCCGAGTTCATCGCATGGGTCTGCAGACGCGCGAGCGTGCAACCTTGAGCCTTCATCTCGATTTCGACGGCTGCGAGAAGCGCAGTGCCGATGCCCTGCCCTTCAAACTCCGGATCGACCCAGAAATCGGTGATGTTCTCGTCCATATCCTCGCGCGCCGCCCAGCCGACCGGGACGCCGGACTTCTCGACCAGGGTGATGGTTACCCACCCTTCGCGGGTGAAATGTGCGAAGGCATCACGTGCATTGGCAACCATCTCGGCTGCTTCGCCCACGGAAGCCATGGCCTTTCGCCAGGCACGCATGCCGATCTCCGTCAGGAGTTCCGCGTCGTCTTCTCGCGCTTTGCGGATCGTGACCATCCTCACCTCTTCATTGTGACAAGTAAAACACCGGGGATGATTCTTGACCAGAGCAGGAGATTTGCACGCCATGGACGCAGCGCCCGGGCCCATGCTAACCTTAGGCGGTCAACAGGAGTTTTGATGTTCGGTTCAACCGAGACCCGGTAAAGGCCCTGCCCGCGATCCAAACGTGATCGACCGGCCAGGGCCAGAAAGCGAAGCCCCGGCGCCTTGCAGCGCCGGTCCCGTTTTCGTGCGCGCACTGTTTGGCGCGCTTCTCCGGATATCTCCTCATGGACATTTCACGCATCGAACAGCGTATCCTTCACCTCCTGGCCCAGGGCGGCTGGATCGAAATCCAGCGCGACGAGCGGCGCAAGATCGACAAAGCCTCGTGCTTTTCCCGTGACGGCTGGCTTTATCCCGGCTTCGATCTGTAGCTCTTTCGGCGGCTGAAACGCCTGAAGGCGATCAGCTCCAGAGAGGGCAAGCCCTACCGGATCACCGAACGGGGACTGCGGCTCGTGAGGGCGGAGCTCGACAACAGGTGAGCGAAGGCCGGCACGGCCAACAGCGGTGTCGGCCGTCGATCAAAGCGCGTCAGAACACCTGCTGCATCTTCACCTTGTCGACCATCATGCCCATCGACGGGGAGTGCTGCATGCCGCGCCACACAATAGAAAAACCGAGGTCCTTGTAGAGCCGGATCGCGCTTTCGTTTGCCGCGTGTGTGTCGATCCGTGCCCGCTTGAGGCCTTCGGAGCGCATCTCGCGGACGAGGGTCGAGATCAGGGCGGAGCCAATGCCGAGACCTTGATGGGCGGGGCTGACCCAGAGATCGGAGATGTAGTCGCGGGCGCCTTCGCGGGCTGTCCAGCCAACGATCTCGTCGCCGAGTTCGCCGATGGTAATCAGGCTGAACTTTTCCTGGGCAAAGCGGCGGAAGCTCAGGCGGATCTTGACCATCATGTCGACGCCGAAGGCGTTCAGCACCGGATTGGCAGCCCAGGCATCGAAACCGACGCGGCCGACGCTGTCTGCATCGGCCGCCGTCATGTCACGGATGACGAAGTCCCTTACCACCACTTGGCCGGCGTGAACTTGCCGGCAGCCTGTTCGATGACATGGGCGGTCTTGAAGAGGGTTTCTTCCTCGAAAGGCTTTCCGATGACCTGCAGGCCGAGCGGCAGACCCTTGCTGTCGAGGCCGGCGGGAACGGAGATGCCCGGGAGGCCGGCCATGTTGAGCGTGATGGTGAAGACGTCCTGGAGGTACATCTTGACCGGATCGGCCGCCAGTTCCTTGTCGCCGATGGTGAAGGCAGAGGACGGGGTGATCGGGGCCAGGATCGCGTCAACGCCGGCCTCAAATGCGAGTTCGAAGTCGCGCTTGATCAGCGTGCGGACCTTCTGGGCCTTGAGGTAGTAGGCGTCGTAATAGCCTGCGGACAGCACGTAGGTGCCGATCATGATGCGGCGCTGGACTTCCTTGCCGAAGCCGGCTGCACGGGTCTTCTCGTACATGTCGACGATATCCTTGCCGTCGACGCGCAGGCCGTAGCGGACGCCGTCATAGCGGGCAAGGTTCGACGAGGCTTCCGCCGGGGCGACGATGTAGTAGGCCGGAAGGGCGTATTTGGTGTGCGGCAAGGAGATGTCGACGATCTCGGCACCGGCTTCCTTCAGCCAGGCGATGCCCTTTTGCCAGAGTGCGTCGATTTCCTCCGACATGCCTTCGACGCGGTATTCCTTGGGAATGCCGATCTTCATGCCCTTCACCGAGCCGCCGATCGCCTTTTCGTAATCCGGAACCGGGAGATCAACCGAGGTCGTGTCCTTCGGGTCGACGCTTGCCATGGACTTCAGGAGGATTGCGGCATCGCGCACGTCGCGGGCGATGGGACCAGCCTGGTCAAGCGACGACGCGAAGGCGACAATGCCCCAACGCGAGCAGCGGCCGTAGGTCGGCTTGATGCCGACGGTGCCGGTGAAGGCGGCCGGCTGACGGATCGAGCCGCCGGTGTCGGTGGCGGTGGCGCCGGCGCAGAGATGGGCGGCGACGGCGACGGCCGAACCACCGGAGGAGCCGCCGGGAACGCGCTTCTCATCGGAACCGTTCGCCTTCCACGGGTTGACTGCGGGACCGTAGTAGGAGCTCTCGTTCGACGAACCCATGGCGAACTCGTCCATGTTGAGCTTGCCCAGCATGACGGCACCGGCATCCCATAGATTCTGGGTGACGGTCGACTCGTACTTGGGCTTGAAGCCGTCGAGGATGTGGCTGCAGGCCTGGGTGTGGACGTCGC